>JAGAIJ010000064.1 GCA_017626595.1 Clostridia bacterium
AATCTTCAATGTAGCCTATAAAAGAATTGTATTTTATTTCTAAATCTTCTTTTCCGCCTGAAATTTCATTTTGATAAATCTTTGAATATTTTTCAAGTTTTTTAATATATTCAAATCTGTATTTTATAATTTCAAGAGAAATTTTTATTAAATTTTCATTTAAAACAGAAAGCATCATTTTATCAGGGTTGTCCATTTTTAAAAGCGCATTTTTCTGCTCAATAATTTTCTTTGACTGCATTAAAGAATAGAAAAAATCCTTATGAAGCTGTGAAATTAAAATGTCTAAATTTTTTCTTCTGTTTTTCGGCCCTTCTTTTACAATTGACATATATTCAGGTCCAAAATAAACAGTATTGAATTTTCCCACAAGCTCACTGTTTTTCTTTACAGGAATTTCGTTTATTTCTATCTTTTTTCTCTTATCGGAAAAAATTTTGAATTCAGCATTCTTTTCTCTGCCCTGTGAAAAAAATTCTAAATTTAATTTTGCTTCTTTTTCACCGAATTTTATAAGCTCGCTGTCATGAACAGTCCTGTTGGATTTTCCAACTGAAAAAAGATAAATTCCCTCTAAAATATTTGTTTTTCCCTGTGCATTATTTCCGTAAATAATATTCACATTAGGAGAAAACTCTATTTTTTCATTTTTATAATTCCTGAAATTATTTAAAGAAATATTTTTAACTATCATCTTATTTTAACAGGAAGAATAAGCTGGAGGAAATTATCTCCCTCCTGTGGAGTAATAACAAGAGGTGAAATGCTCTTGTTAAGTCCCATTCTTATAACATCTCCGTCACAGGCTCTGAGTGCGTCCATAAGATAGTTATTATCAAAACCAATCTCAAGATTTGCATCTTTTGTATTTGTTAAAATTATATCATCAACCTTACCTGCATTTGTTTCACAGGAAATATTGATTGTATCTTCAAAGAATTTCATTTTAACAGGAGATTTATTTAAATCATTTGTGATAATTAAAGATGCTCTGTAAACACAATGGAACATTTCCATAATAGGACAAATTATGTCTATTTCAAAAGTTTTAGGAATTACAGATTCATATTTAATATATTCCCCTTCAATAAGACGGGTAATAAGCTTAAAGTTATCACATATAAAGCATGCCTGTTTTCCTGTAATATTTATTAAAACTTCCTCGTCATCCTTTAAGATTTTTGAAAGCTCGTTAAGAGCCTTTTCAGGAATAATAATTGAAATAGGGTCAAAATCTCCCTCAATATCTTCCTGTCTCATAGCAAGACGATAACCGTCTAAAGCAACCATTCTGATTTTTCCGGGTTTAATTTCAAGAAGACATCCTCTTAAAACAGGCTTATCTTCTCTGTGAGATACAGCAAAAGAAGTTTTGCTTATCATATTTTTTAATACGCCCTGATTTAAAGAAATTGAATAAGATGCATCAATTTCAGGAAGAGCAGGAAAATCCTTATGTGAAATTCCTAAAATTTCAAATTTTGCATTACCCGCTTTGATAGTTGTCATAAGGTTGTCGTTAACTGAAATACTAACTCTTTCATCAGGAAGATTTTTAATAATTCCTGTAAGCATTTTAGCGTTTAAAACAACTTTTCCGGGAGTTAAAACTTCGGCGTCAATATATGTTTCAATTCCAATTTCCAGATCATTAGAAACAAGCTTTAATTTTCCATCTTCTGCCTCTAAATAAATACCCTCTAAAACAGGGAGAGAACTCTTGGAAGATACAGCTTTAGTCACGATATTTAAGGTTTCATTAAGTTTAAACTGAGAACAAATTATATTCATTTTTTGTGCTCCTTTTTTACTATAAATTTATACTAAAATTATAACATTTTTTATCCCAAAAGTAAAGAAATTTATCACAATTTTTCACTTATTTTTTATAAAAAATTTACTGTAATTTTTATATAATATATTAAATATATTTTATTAGTTGTTGCTGTTGTTGTTGGGGGTGTGAAATCTGTGGAAAAGCACCTTTTTTATTGTAATAATTTAACTTGCAACCTGCTTAAAAATATGTGTAAATCTTGTCCTTTCAATCCACAATTTTCACAGAAAGTAAATAAATAAAAAGTTATCCACACTTACACAAGATGTGAATTCATTGAAAAATGTTGACAAATTATAAAAAATATTATATTATACTCTTGTAATTTGGAAAAAGGAGTTGAAAAAAATGGCTTTCAAAATTACTGATGATTGTATTTCTTGCGGAGCTTGCGCTGACGTATGTCCTGTTGGAGCAATTTCTGAAGGAGACGGAAAATATGTAATCAACGAAGATTGCATTTCATGCGGAGCTTGTGCTGACACATGCCCAGTTGAAGCGCCTGTTGAAGACTAATTTTTCATAAAAGTAAAAAGAGTGTAGAAATACACTCTTTTTTAGTTACTGGAGATAAAATGAATAAAGATTTATTTGTAAATACAGCAAAAAAATTAAATATTGAAGTTTCCACAGGCCAGGTTGAAAAGTTTAAAAAATATTCAGAGCTTCTTGTGGAAAAAAATAAGGTTATGAATTTAACCTCAATAACAGATGATGACGGAATTGCAATAAAACATTTTATTGACTCAATTTTAGTTCTTTCTTTAGTTGAAATTCCTGAAAATTCAAAAATTATTGATGTGGGAACAGGAGCAGGTTTCCCGGGAATTCCCCTTAAAATTATGAGAGAGGATATGGAAATTACCCTTTTAGACTCTCTGAATAAGCGTATAACCTTTTTAAATGAGGTTAAAACCGCCCTTAATTTAGAAAAAACAGTCTGTGTCCACAGTAGAGCTGAGGACGGGGGTAAAAACAAGGATTTAAGGGAAAAATTTGATTTTTCAGTATCCCGTGCGGTAGCTCCTCTTAAGATTTTGTGTGAATATGACCTGCCTTTTGTTAAGGTTGGCGGTTACTTTATAGCAATGAAATCTGCAGAAATCGATGAGGAAATAGAAGAATCAAGAGCAATGATTGGTTCTTTGGGCGGAAAAATTAAAGAAATCAAGGAAATTACAATACCCGATACAGATATAAAAAGAAAAATTGTAATAATTGAAAAAGTAAAGGAAACTCCAAAACAGTTCCCAAGAAATCAAAAAAAAATAGGACGGTAAAAACCGTCCTTGTTTTTTATTCCATAAAATCTCGAAGCTTTTTACTTCTTGATGGGTGGCGTAATTTTCTTAAGGCTTTTGCCTCAATCTGTCTGATTCTTTCTCTTGTTACGTTGAATTCCTGTCCAACTTCTTCAAGAGTTCTTGTTCTTCCGTCGTCTAAACCGAAACGGAGTCTTAAAACCTTTTCTTCTCTTGCGGTCAGGGATTCTAAAACCTCGTTAAGCTGTTCGCGGAGAAGTGTCTGTGTAGCAGATTCAGCAGGCTCTAACGCATCCTCGTCCTGAATAAAGTCGCCGAGGTGGCTGTCTTCTTCTTCACCAATTGGTGTTTCAAGTGATACAGGCTCCTGTGCAATCTTCATAATTTCCCCTACTTTATCAATAGGAATATTAAGCTCTCTTGCAATTTCTTCAGGGCTAGGGTCGCGTCCGTAGTCCTGAACAAGCTGACGGTTTACACGGATAAGCTTGTTGATTGTTTCAACCATGTGAACAGGGATTCTGATTGTTCTTGCCTGGTCAGCAATAGCACGGGTAATTGCCTGACGAATCCACCATGTTGCGTAGGTACTGAACTTAAAGCCTTTTTTATAGTCAAACTTTTCAACTGCTTTAATAAGACCAAGGTTTCCTTCCTGAATTAAGTCAAGGAATAACATTCCTCGTCCAACATATCTTTTAGCAATAGAAACAACAAGACGAAGGTTTGCCTCTGCAAGACGTTTTTTAGCTTTTAAGTCCCCCTCTGACATTCTCTGTGAAAGCTCTAATTCTTCTTCATTTGTAAGAAGAGGAACTTTACCGATTTCCTTAAGATACATTCTGACCGGGTCGTCGATTGAAACTGAATCAGGAACAGTAAGGTCTTCAAGCTCGTCTTTGGAAATTTCCATACTGTCATCGTCAAGGTCTTCAAGCTCAATTTCCTCAAATCCGCTTGTAATTTCAATTCCCATACTCTCAAGGGTCTCAAAAACAGTATCCATCTGGTCGGAATCAAGGTCAAATTCAGCAAGCTTTGAAGAAATTTCTTCAAAGGTTAAGGATTCATTCTTCTTACCCTCGGCAATAAGGTCTAAAATAACCTGCTCCTTTGATTTTTTCTCTTCTTTTGGCTCTTCAGCCTTCTTTTTTGAAGACTTTTTCTTCTTTGGTTTTTCTGTGGCAGGAGCAATTTCCTCTGCAATTTCTTCAGTTGGCTCAGCCTTTTTTTTCGCAGTTTTTTTCTTTGGCTTTTCCTCTTCAGGAGGAGTAAGTGTTTCCACTACAACTTCCTCGGCTGGTTCAGCCTTTTTCTTTGAAGCTTTTTTCTTAGGCTTTTCTTCAATTTTTACTCCGCCGTCAATTTCCATAGGCTGATTGTCCTCAATTACTTCTTCAGTCTTCTTTTTAGCGCACTTTCTTTTTGGTTTTACAGCTGTCTCTTCTGTTTTTACATCTGCAACAGGAGTTTCTTCAGCCTGTCTTTTTGTTGTCTTTTTCTTTGGTTTTTCTTCTACAGGTGTTTCAACAACCTGTTCTACGATTTCTTCAGTCTTTTTCTTAGCCATAATGTCCGCCCTTTCTTACTGTTTTTCTTCCTTGAGTTTCTTAAAATATTCAAGCAT
>JAGAIJ010000065.1 GCA_017626595.1 Clostridia bacterium
TGAAAGATGATAACAAAGAAACTCTTTGCCTAATAAATCAGTTCTCCCACAGGAATATAGAGCAGCCATAAGGTGTCCCTCTTGATGTGAAAACTCCTTATATTCAGCACCCAAAACGCCTGCAACGCTTTTACCAAAGGACTGTCCCACAGTAAACACAGGCATATATGAGTCAGGGAGATTTCTCGGCTTTGAAGCTACCGAGACAGTTATCTCATCATAATTCCTGAATGAAATTTCCGTCTTTGCCTGAGATAATAATTCAGGCAAATTCTTAATATGTTGAAAAACAGCGTCAGACTGTCTTAAACCGCATTCTCCTGTTTTTACAGATAAAATTTTTCGTAAATTGAGTAATTTTTCGCCGTCATAAACCGCCAGTGAGGTTGTATAACAGCTTGTATCAATTCCAATATAAAGCTTAGTCATTTTTCTTAAATGAGCCAAGTATTCCGTTTACAAAGTTAACAGATTCTTCCCCGTCATACTTTTTGATGAGTGCAATTGCCTCGTTGATCGAAACAGGCACAGGAATGTCTTCAAAATAAAGAATTTCGCATATAGCAAGCCTTAAAATTGACTGACAAACATAAGAAAGTCGGTCAGCTTTCCAGTTAGCAGACTTTTCGTCAATTATTCCGTCAAGCTCCCCTATTTTTTCAATTGTTGTATTTACAGCATTTTTAATATATTCTTCCTGAATTCCCGGTTTGTATTCTGCAACAAAATCCTCAATAAGTTCGCCGATAGAATCAGGCTGGAACTTGTACTGGAATAAAAGTATAAATGCATACTCTCTGGCTTTAGTTCTGTTCATAAATTTAACCTCACGCGAAAATACCCGATTGGCAAAAGCCAATCAGGTTATAATTATTCTTCAGTTGCTTCTTCTTTGTTTTCAGGAACAACAACACCCTCAACGTTGACATTAACAGCAACAACGTTAAGACCTGTCATAGATTCAACCTCTGCCTTAACTCTGTCCTGAACAATACTTGCAACGTCCTGAATTATTGCGCCGTATTCAATAATAATAAATAAGTCAATGATTATATTATTTTCCTGAAATTCAACCTTAACACCCTTTGAAAGATTTTTCTTTCCAAGGAACTCGGCAAACCCTCCTGTAAGAGAGCTCATCATACCCACAACGCCCTTAACAGTGCGTGCTTCCTGTGAAGAAATGATAGAAACAACCTCTTCAGAAATGTTAACCTTTCCGGTGATATTTTCGTTTCCATTTTTAATTTCGCTCATAGTATACCTCCTAAAAAGTAAATAACTATAATTATTTAGGATATTATACCATAGAATTTGGCTGTTTTCAATGTTTTTTTCAAATATTTCGCATTATTTTTTTGAACTTAAAACAATCTGTTCAGGGCTGTAATCTGTTTCGGATAAAACAAGGACGCGAATTGCAGCAGCAATGTCAGAATTTATCTCTTCGGTTTTAAGAATTATGTTTACTTCCTCGCCGATAAGTACAACAGCATCTTCAAATCCCTTTGATTTTATAAGGTTTTCAAGCTTAACCTCTTTGTTCTTAACATCATTATTGTATTTAAGGTCTTCTGTCGCCTTATTTAAAGCCTCAGCGCTTAAGCTTGTATCCTTTAATGTTTCATTTAACCCCTGAATTACCTCATCTCTTTTTGCATCTCTTTCCATTCTTGTTTTAGCAAAGAAATCAATGTTTTCTTCGTTCCCTACTGTTGCAACAGTAGGTACAACCTCGTTCTCAGCTGGCACAGTTGACCACCTGAAATAACCTGTTACACCAACTAAAACAACTAAAAGACCTAAAATAACCTGCTTAGCTCTTGTTGATTTTAAAAGAGTAATAATATTAATTTTCTTATTTGCTTTTTTCATATAAATTCCTCCTTATTTGATTGAAGCTGAAACTTTAATACGGTTAGCAGGAACACCAAGAAGTGCCCTCACCGCCTCAAAAATCTCAATTTTTACATTTTCATTGTCAGCTCCTTCCGCCACAACAATAATTCCTGAAACTTCAGGATTTTTCTCCTGGGAAATGTAGGGCTGTTCGTTTGAACCCTGCCCATATAAAACAGCTGTACTTTCCGTTTCATTCCTTTGGTTTCCAACATCACTGCTTATTTTTTTATTAAACA
>JAGAIJ010000066.1 GCA_017626595.1 Clostridia bacterium
AAAAGGCACACCCTGATGTATTCAACATTCTTCTTCAGATTTTGGACGACGGAATTTTAACTGACTCGCAGGGCAGACGTGTTGACTTCCGAAACACAGTTATAATTATGACCTCAAACTTAGGTGCAAGACGAATTACAGAGCATAAGAGTTTAGGATTCAGCACCGACGCAGAATCAGGCACAAATTACGAGCAGATAAAGTCTGATGTAATGAGCGAATTAAAGCGTGCGTTCCGTCCTGAATTCTTAAACAGAGTTGACGATACAATTGTATTCCGCCAGCTTACAAAAACTGACATTGAGAAAATTGCAGAAAAAATGCTTGAGGGACTTAAAAAACGCCTTGTGGCAAACGGAATTCAGGCAGAGTTTACCGAAAATGCAGTTTCCGAAATTGCAAACCACGGCTTTGACCCGGTTTACGGCGCCCGTCCTCTCCGCAGAGCAATCCAGTCGGAAATTGAGGATATGATAGCCGAAAAGCTTCTTGAGGGCAATATAAAGAACGGCGACACTATAAAAATCGACTTCAAAGACGGTAAATTTACAGCATAAAAATATGGTGGAATTATCCACCATATTTTTTTTGAAAAATCCCCTATATTGCATTGACATAATGACGAATTATTGGTACAATATATAGTAGGTAAAAATAATTAATTTGTCGTATTTTACAACATTTAGAAATAAATGGTATTAAAATGCAATATAATTAGTCGGATTTTCCGAAATTAAAATATAAAAAGGAGAAAAAACTATGAAGAATTTAAGAAAAGCATTAAGTCTCTTTACCGTGATTGCTATTCTTGCAACAATGCTTGTTGTTCCGGTTTCTGTTGGTGCCGAAGGGGAAAGCTCGCCTACACAGACCGTTACATTCGACGGACTTGCAAAAGAATATGACTATGACGGCACAGGCGAAATTACTTACGAATTAGGCGGAGAAGCTGTTACTACTCCTACTGACGCAGGAACTTACACAGTTATCGAAACAATTGATGAAACACCTGCTCCAATCGGTTACCTTGTAATCGAAAAGGCTGAAATTGAAGTTACAGGCGCAGTTGCAGTTGACCGTCCATACAACGGCACAAAGATTGTTGAAATCGAAGGCGCAGAACTTGACACAGTTATTCCAAACCTTGAACTCGTAAACGCAACAGAAGGCGAAGTTGCTTCAGCTGATGTTGGCGAAGACAAGGAAGTTACAACAAACTTTGAACTTGCAGGCGACAACGCAGACAACTGTGAAATTGTTCAGCCTGAAGGTCTTACTGTTGACATCACAAAGGCTGTTATCAACATCGCTCCTGACAATATGTTCTACACATCTACTTCTGCTCCTGCAATCACTTATGTTGTAACAGACGCAGAGGGCAACGAAATTGATTTTGTTATTGATGATATGGACAGAGCAACAGAAAAGGAACCTGGTACAACAAAAGACCTCCCTTACCTTGCAATGTATGATATGAGCAAGTTTGACGCTGACAACTACACAATCGAAAGCATCACTCCTGCATATCTTACAAGACTCAGCTCTTCTTCTGCTTCAAAAGAAACTGCAGCTAAGAACAAGATTGCAAAGTACAGAAAAATCGAAGGTACAATCGTTGACAGAACAGGCGGAAGCGCTGACGATATCGTTGTTTACCTCTGCTCAAACGAATATGTAATCGCTATGAGCAAGGGTGCTGACTTTGAATTTGACAAGGTTAAGCCAGGTGCTTACCAGGTTAAGTACACAAACGGCACATACACAAATGTTCAGGACGTAATTGTTACTCCTGCTACAAGCTCTTCAAGTTCATCAGCAATTGAACTTACATTAAGACTTAACGACTGGAACGCAGACATTACATATAATATCGAGGGTAAAAAGGCATTCCCAAGAATCGCATTCGGCGATTTAAACAATGCATTCCCAATCCCTGTTGACCACACAATCGGAATTATAGTTGAAGAACCTGATAAGGAAATAAGCATTCCATCATCGGAAAACGAAGAAATCCAGTTCCAGCTCACATTTACAGACAACGGAGATTCCTTTGACGATAACAAGCTTGAAGATTATGTAAAGGTAGTTCTTCCATTCGTTGGTTCATTCACATCTTCAGACCTTAAGGTTTACAAGAACGTTAAGGGCACAACAGCTAAAACTTCTATCCCTTATGTTAAGTCAACAATCGAAGAAGCGTCAGAAGCTACAAAGGAATGCTTTAACGTTGATACAAAGGCAAAGGTTATTACAATTTTCTTAAAGACTGTTGGCTCCACAACAAAGGATTTTGTTACAATCGCTATCGCAAGCACAGAAAGTGAAAGTGGCGGCGGTTCATCATCAAGTGATGACGACGATGACGACGACGGCGATTACAAGATTACAGTTAAGCAGACAACAGGCGGTAAGATTTCTCCAAGCACCTGTTATGTAGATTACGGCGACAACAAGACATTCAGAATCACAGCAAACGCAGGTTATGAATTAGTTGAAGTTGCAGTTGACGGTGACAGCATTGGTCGTGTTTCTTCATACACATTCAAGAACATTAAGAAGAACCACGAAATTAAGGCTCTCTTTAAGAAAATCACAAGTGGTAACACAACACCACCTTCAACAACTACACCAAGCACACCAACAACTCCTACAACACCAAGCACATCTGCAAGATTTACAGACGTTAAGACTTCAGACTGGTTCTATAACTCAGTAAACTATGTTGCGCAGAAGGGCTTAATGAACGGTATGACAAATACAACCTTTGAACCTACTGCAAACATTACAAGAGGTATGTTTGTTACAGTTCTTTACAGAATTGCAGGTTCACCTTCAGCCGGCGCTAACAAGTTTGGCGACGTAGCTAAGGGTTCATACTACGAAAAGGCTGTTGCATGGGCAAGCACAAACGGAATAGTTTCAGGTATGTCTGCAACAGAATTCGGACCAAACCTTAACATCACCCGTGAACAGATGGCAACAATGCTTTACAGATACGCAGAGTACAAGGAATTTGATATGTCAATGGACACAAATGTAAACCTCAAGCTCTACGACGATTACAGCAAGATTTCATCTTACGCAACAAACGCACTTAAGTGGACTGCAGGCACAGGCCTTATTACAGGTCAGTCATCATCCACAATGGCGCCTAAGAATAATGCTACTCGTGCTGAAGCTGCAACAGTATTTATGAGACTTGTTCAGAATTTCTAAAATGTAAATAGATACAGAAAACCCCGAAGAGCAAATCTTCGGGGTTTATTTTATGCCTTATATTCTTTTAAAAATCCTTCCCATTTCTCTTCAGGGAGAGGTTTTGAATAATACCAGCCCTGTATGAAATCACAGTCCGTACCGCTTACAAATAGGTTCTGTTCCTCTGTTTCAACACCCTCACAGGTAGCCTTAATTCCAAGGCTGTGAGCAAGAGCAACAATACCCTTAAATAAATCCTTTCCCTTATCTGTATCAGTTTTAAGAAGAATACTTCTGTCAATTTTCACTACATCAATAGGATAGTCACAAAGGTTTGTAAGAGAGGTGTATCCGCTTCCCAGGTCATCAAGATAGATCCTAAAACCAAGCTCCTTACATCTCTTTACATTTTCCATTGCAACGTCAATATCTTTTTCAATAGCATCCTCTGTAATCTCAATGGAAAGCTTCGACTTGTCAAAATCATATTTATCCGAAATTCTTTTCAGCTTATCTATAAAGCCTTCCTCGGAAAGTGTAATTCTTGTAAAATTACAGGAGATTGATAAATCTTCAAGCTCTGTGTCCTTCCACTTTTCAAGCTGTCTTAAGGCACACTCGAACATATATAAATCGTGTTTGCCTATAATACCGGTGTTCTCCATATTTTCAATATATTCCCCTGGTCCCACAAGTCCCTTTTGCGGTCTGTCCCATCTTGAAAGCGCCTCAGCAGACACAATGTTCTTTGTTTTGTTATCCACAATAAACTGAAGATACATCTTAAACTCATTTTTTTCAAGACCTTTTAAAATAGCCTCAGTAAGCTTATTTTCTTCCTGAATACTATTCATGGCGTGCACGTCACAGAAAACCATTTGTGTTTCCGTATCAACAAGACGAATACAGTTTTTTCTCAGGTTAAAAAGAAGAAGTTCACAGTTCTTGTCAGAATTTCCAAGATGATATATGGCTGAATGAAAAACAAGTCTGTTGTCCTTTACTCTCTTCCCCTCAAAGCTGTTAAGCTTCTCCATGATTCCGCTAAATCTATTTTTAGCGTCTTCCTCATCTATAGACTTAAAGGCAAAAGCGAAACCGTTTTCGGAGATTCTCGCAGGAATATCTCCATCCTCTGTATGTTCAGATAAAACCGATGCAGCATATTTAAGCACCTCTTCAAAGGAGCTGTCGTCATAGTACGTACGGAGATATCTTGTGTCTAAAATTATGTATGCCACGTGATAGAAATATCTGAAGTCATCACTTAAGCTGTACTTAAAATGATACTTAAAATACTGGAGATTTCCCATCCCTGTTTCAGCGTCAAGCATTTTCTCCGTCTCATTGGCTTTCTTAATTTTTGAAATGTAAAGGAAAAATCCCAAAATCACAATTCCAAATAATAAAAGTATTTCAGAATTGGTAATCATAGAAATTCCAGACTCACTATTCATCTTCCCCACCTCACTTACTTTATTCATTTCCAATATGTTTTGTTACATACTTTACAATAAAAAAGTTGCAACAACACAAAGCCTGTGCTTTAAGCAAGGCTTTTTATTATTGCAACTGGACGAGCATAGTATAAGTATATACCTTAGCCTCTTAGCTTTGCGTCGCCGGCTTTCACCGGGTTTGCCAAATATTCAATTAAAATAATCTTATCATAAATAAGGATATTTGTCAAATTCCTTTAATCCTTGGCGAAAACCCAGAGTGTATCCCTTATATCATCACTGTCATCGTTAAGCCTGTAAACGCTTAATATAACAGCTTCACCGTTGTTTTTCTTGTATGTAATCCTAGGGATACTGCCCTCTGAAAGATGTCTCTTTATAGCATCATAATTCAGGAAGCTTATCATAGGTCTGTGGAAATCAGGGTCCACTATTTCGTCTATGTATCTTGTAAAGATGTTGGAGAAGGATTCTTCCTCTTCGTTGTATTCAAGATACTTAGGCATAAGAATTCTTCTTGCCTTGTCGGTATCCATAGAAACCCTGTAAATTCCGTTATAGTGTTCTCTTAAAACTGAAATCATAGTATCAATTTCCGCAATTCCGGTTTTAACCTGAACATAACCCAGGTCCTCTGCTTCAAAAACGCTCTTTTGTCCTTTATTCTGGTAATACTGCGCCTTGGCTTCGTACATTCTTACCTCAGCCTCTCTTACCATTTCCTCGGCATCTGCGTTCTTCATTCTGTAAGACATACCGATTGCCACCTTATAGTCCTTGAGCCTGAGCTGTTCAATAAGGGTCTCAATGCCCTCTCTGACAGCATCAGGGTCAAGCTCTTTAGTGAATACAAGGAATTCGTCTCCGCCCATTCTGTAAATCCTGTGGCCATAGAAGATTTCCTTTAAGGTATTGGCAATGTAAACAAGCATTTCGTCCCCCGCAGCATGACCGTATTTGTTGTTACGGAGATGAAGTTCATTTACATCAATATATATACATGAGAAATTATCAGGCTTTTCGGCATTAAAATCCTGTATATCCTTCTTATATGCAACACGGTTAAGTGCACCTGTAAGAGAGTCAGTTATAACTTCCATTTCAGTTCTGTTTAAGTGTTTTTTATTAAAGAGTGCAATAGAGAAACATACTGCAACCTTTTCTGCAAGCAGTCTTGACTCCTTGCTCTTTGCAGGATTTAACGCAGCAAGAATTGTTATATGATTTTCATTGTTTGTTACAGCTGCAAAAGAAACCTCTTTTATCTTATGTTCATTCAGGAAATTATAAAAATCAGGCTTAGTTTTATTAAGATGGTCGTTTGCCTTAATGCACATAACCCCAACAGTTGCTCGGGTTATCTTGCGAAGGTCCATAGCATATCTGAAAAGCTCACCCATAAAATAGTTTCTTTCAGCCTGATTAAGAGCCTTCTCCTCAAGGGCAGGCATAACATAGTTATAGTCTGCACCGTCAGTATCAATAAACACAGCCGACCTGGCTTTTGAGAACAGGCAAACCTGTTTTAAAGCATCGCCTATATTATTTTCCTGCTGATTTACTTCAAGAAGTATTCTTCTTACTTCAGATGCACACTTTGTTACAGCACTAACTCTTCTTTCGTTTCTTGTTATAATAAGCATATAAAGCGCCATAATTATAACCATAATAAGAAAAGCTGTAAGAAGAATCCTTGTTTCAATTCTTGTGGCAGCAAAAACCTGTGATTCATATCTTGCAACACAAATTTCCCAGCCCAACTTTTCAAGGGCTGAATAGTGCATATAAAGGTCTTCCCCTGTGTAAGCCGATACAAAGGATGTAAATCCCTTATCAGTTTCCATCATTTTTTCATAGGAATATCCCTTATTATATACTCTGTCCTTTAAGAAAGAAATGTTTCCAAGCTCATCGTGGACTGTATCAACAACAAGATCTCCGCTTTCCGTTTCATATATAAAAAGCTGTGCTTCAAGTTCCTCTGCCATACTGTTATATCTGCTTTTTATGGCATCAAGCTTTATAACACCGTATAAAACTCCCACGGTTTCATCATCAACCCTGACAGGAACAGCACTTCTTATAATTTCATAATCAGCTATTGTAAGGTCCTTTATTCTGCCTGAAATATATGCTCCCTTTTCCGCTTCCTCGTAGAAGGAAATCTTTTCGTTTAAGTCCATATTTCCGGCTTTTGTGTGGAACACATTATTTGAATCAAGTATTCCTATATTTTCAATAAGACCGATTGGCTTAAAGGATTCAAAGAGAAGGCTGTAGTCCTCTCCGTCTTTATAAAGCTTTGCCGCAAAATTCGCCATAGTAGCAAGATTCTCACGGTCAGAAATCATCTGGAGCTGAATATCGTCTTTAATCTGCTTTGTCTGGATATGAAGCATTTCATAAGCTTCATCTTCCGCCTGAACATAGAAGAAAGCCACCATCGAAAGAAAAACTGCACACAACAAAATAACGGTTATAACCGTGTAAAAAACATTATTCTGTTTATGTTTTTTCCTTCCGAAAATTTTTGTCATTTATATACACTTCTTTCCCGAAATCATATTAAAATTTCTCATACACTTCTATTATACTACCATTTTGTATTTTTTTCAACATATTCCGCCATATTTTATAAATTTCTCTTCACAACCTCTTTATTCTTAAAAATAAATTCTGAAAACATAAAACCAAAATCACCCTCATATACTTTAACAGTAATAAAATATGGGAGTGATAAAATGCAAAACTATCACATAGAAGAACGCACAATAGAGCTTGCAAGATACATAATAGAGAATAAAGCAACAGTCCGTGATGCCGCAAAAAAATTCGGCATAAGTAAGTCCACAGTCCACAAGGACGTAACAGAGCGTCTTAACAGGATAAATGGGGCACTGCACAAACAGGTCTGTGAGGTGCTGACAGAGAACAAAAACGAACGACACATCCGTGGCGGAATTGCCACAAGAGAAAAATATCGTAAAATAAAAAAGACAGGTTAACCTGTCTTTTTTGTATATAAAATTGCATCAACTTTATTATCGTAATATTTTTTTCTTACTCCGACTTTTTCAAAACCAAGCTTTTCGTAAAGACGGATAGCAGGGATGTTGTCCTCTCTCACTTCAAGGTTCAAAGTTCCAACGCCATTTTCCCTCATATACTGAAAAACAGCCTCAAAAAGTCCTTTTCCGATTCCTCTTTTGCGATATTCCGAAAGTACACCTATGTCGATAACCTCAGCCTCTCCGCAAACATTCCATATTCCGCAGTATCCCACAGGAATTTCCCCGTCCACAGCCACAACATAGTACGCAAGTGGATTTTTAATTTCCTTATTAAAGGTTTCCAGCGCAAACCCCGAATCAAAGCACTCCTCTTCCACTTTCAGAAGTCCCTGAATGTGTTTCTCTTCCATAACCTCAAATTTTATCATAGCACTTTTTTACCATTTCTTCAATTTCAATAAAGCAATTTTTATATATATCTATGTCCCCTCCGAATGGGTCGGAAACATCTTTATTTTCGCCTGAATACTCACCAAGAGTAAAGATTTTCTCCTTAAATTCAGGGTACAAATTCCCAAGAACAGCCTTGTGCGATAAGGTCATTGTCAAAACAACATCTGCCTCTTCCACCATTTCTCTATCAACAAGTCTTGCCCTGTGATTTTCGATATCAATACCCATGTCGGCGCAAACTGCAACCGCATTTTCTGACACAGAATCTCCCTCAAAGGCAGAAACTCCTGCCGAAGAAACCTCCCACAAAGGACAGTTTTTCTTCATAATTCCCTCTGCAATAGGGCTTCTGCAGGTATTCCCTGTGCAAACCACAAGAACCTTTTTCTTTGCCTTAACAATTCTTCCCCCCGCAGCCTTATAAAGTCTGTTTCGGACAGCAACCCAAAGGCCTGTCTCCCCGATTTCAGGAGCAAAAATTTCATCCACACCAAGTCTGTCCATTTCCCTTAGCCTTGCAAACAACAGCTTTGCCGACTCCTCAGGCTTTTTAACAGAGCCTAAGGAAAGGATTTTCACTTCAGCTTTAATATATGGAATATGCTCATCAAAGCATAAAAGTCCTGCATTTTTTCTATTCTTAAGAAACAGATTTACCTCATCAACATCGCCTTTTAATATGTAAACCTGTGCCTTTGGTGCATAGTGGCGGTACTTCATTCCCGGAGACTTTGGAGCCTCGTCAGGCCTTACCTCAGTTCCCCCCTGAACCTCACCAATCACAGCCTCAATCATTTCAGCTGTAACTCCGCCTGGTCTTAAAATTCTCGGAATATCCCCCGACATATCAATAACAGTGGACTCAACTCCAACAGAGCAGTCCCCACCGTCAATTATTGCCTCAACGCGCCCCTCCATATCGGAGAAAACGTCAGAAAAATTTGTAGGGCTCGGTCTTCCTGACACATTTGCGCTTGGCGCAGCCACAGGAACACCGCACTCACGGATAAATGCTCTTGCAATCTCATTTTCAGGCATTCTTATGCCCACAGTATCAAGGCCTGCTGTTACCACATCAGGAACGCAGGGCTTTCTTTTAAGTATAATTGTAAGAGGGCCCGGCCAGAAATTTTCCATTAAAACCTTTGCCTTTTCAGGTACAATCTCCGCCAAAGCCTCCACATCTTCAAAATCAGCTATATGCACAATCAGAGGATTGTCCGAGGGTCTGCCTTTTGCATCATAAATAGACCGCACAGCCTTTTCCTCAAGGGCATTCGCCCCAAGGCCGTAAACGGTTTCAGTAGGAAAAATAACTCTTCCTCCTCTATTTATAATCTCCGCCCCCAATTTCAAATCTTCAGGGGCCGAAGTAAGCAATCTGGTTTCCATTTTAGCCCTCCTGCTGGAGCTTTAATTTTTCACTCTGGTCAGTTGTGATAAGTGCATCAATGATTTCATCAATATCACCGTTCATAATGGCTTCAATCTTATAAAGAGTAAGACCGATTCTGTGGTCGGACACTCTTCCCTGCGGGAAGTTATAGGTTCTTATTCTTTCACTTCTGTCCCCTGTACCAACCTGACTCTTTCTGTCAGCAGCAATAGCCTCCTGCTGTTTCTGGAGTTCAGCCTCATAGAGTCTTGAACGGAGAACCTTTAAAGCCTTGTCCTTGTTCTTAAACTGTGAACGCTCGTCCTGACATTCAACAATTACACCTGTCGGAATATGTGTAATTCTTATAGCAGATTCTGTCTTATTGATATGCTGACCGCCTGCACCGCTGGCACGGAATGTATCAATCTGTAAGTCAGCAGGGTTAATTTCAAAGTCGACTTCCTCCGCTTCAGGGAGAACTGCAACAGTAACAGTTGAAGTGTGAACTCTGCCCTGAGATTCAGTTTCAGGAACTCTCTGTACTCGGTGAACACCGCTTTCGAACTTAAGACGGCTGTATGCGCCCTGTCCCTCAATCATAAAGGAAACTTCCTTGATACCGCCGATTCCGATTTCACTTAAGTTCATTATTTCAGTCTTCCATCTCTTACTTTCAGCGTACATAGTGTACATTCTGTAAAGGTCAGCAGCAAACAGCGCAGCCTCGTCACCGCCTGCACCACCACGGATTTCAACGATAACGTTCTTGTCATCGTTAGGGTCTTTAGGAAGAAGTAAAATCTTAAGTTCTTCTTCAATTACAGCAATTTTTTCCTTTGAAGTTTTAATCTCATCGTTGAGCATATCCTTGAATTCCTTATCAACCTCAGGATCATCAAGCATAGCTGTAGATTCTTCAATATTATTCTTGTTAGCCTTGTATTCGCGGTACTTTTCCACGATAGGAGTCATATCGGAATGCTCCTTACAGAGCTTTCTCCATTCATCCATATCAGCCATAACAGCCGGATCTGCAATCTGGTTTGAAAGCTCCTCAAAGCGTGATTCAATAAAAGATAATTTGTTAAACATAAAGTCAATTCCTTTCGGTTATTTCTCTAATTCGCCTCTGGACATGGCTGTCAGATAAGCATTTATAAATCCATCCAGGTCGCCGTCCATAACAGCCCCTGTGTTACCTGTTTCAAAGTTTGTGCGGTGGTCTTTAACCATTGAGTAAGGGTGAAAAACGTAGGAACGGATCTGACTTCCCCAGCCAATTTCCATTTCAACGCCCTTGATATCCTCAATCCTCTCCTTATGCTCTCTCTCCGCAATCTCTGCAAGCTTCGCCTTAAGCATCTTCATAGCCATATCTTTATTCTGGAACTGTGACCTTTCGTTCTGACAGGCAACAACAATTCCCGTTGGGATATGAGTAATTCTTATGGCAGATGAAGTTTTGTTAATATGCTGACCCCCTGCACCGCTGGCACGGAATGCATCAACCTTAATATCATCAGGATTTATTTTTATTTCAATATCATTGTCAATTTCAGGCATAACTTCAAGAGATGCAAAAGATGTATGTCGCCTGCCCGCAGCGTCAAAAGGCGAAATACGCACAAGTCTGTGGACGCCCTTTTCACACTTTAAATAGCCATAAGCGTTAAGTCCGCTTATCTGGAATGTAACGCTCTTAATTCCAGCCTCATCTCCGGGGAGATAGTCGATTGTTTCACTCTTAAAGCCACGCTTTTCAGCCCACATAGAGTACATTCTGAAAAGCATTTCAGCCCAGTCCTGAGACTCTGTTCCGCCTGCACCTGAATGAATGGTTAAAATAGCGTTGTTCTGGTCATATCTTCCCGAAAGCAAGGTTTCAAGGCGCATTGTTTCAAGGCCTTTTTTAAGAGTCTCAAACCCCTCTTTAACCTCTCCTAAAACGCTTTCGTCATTTTCCTCAATGGCAAGCGCCACAAGGGTTGTAAGGTCTTCCCATTGGGAATAGATACTATTAAAGCTTTCAATCTTATTTTTAAGTCCCTTTATTTTCTGGAGCACTTTCCCTGCATTATCCATATCGGAGTAAAAATCAGGCGCCGACATTTCATCTTCCAGAGTTTTTATCTCCTCATGGGTTTTTTCGATGTTAAAGTGAATCCCTCAAATCTGTAACAGACTTTTTCATTCCTTCAAGTTCAATTTTATATTCGTCAAATTCTATCACAAAATCACCTTCTTTTACTGGTTATTAAGACAACAGTTCTTATACTTTTTACCTGAACCGCAAGGGCAAGGGTCATTTCTTCCCACCTTATCCTTGTTTACAACAGGCTTCTTTCTTACAGTACCGTCGTCGCCGTTGCCTGCTGACACAGGCTTTGCAACCTGTTCTCTTTTCATAACCTTTTTAGGCATAATATGGAATAACTGTTTGGTTGTGTCCATCTTGATGGAGTCAATCATTTCCTCAAACATATCCATAGCCTCAAATTTATACTCAACAACAGGGTCCTTCTGGGCGTAGGCTCTTAAGTTAATACCCTGCTTAAGCTGTTCCATAGCGTCAATGTGGTCCATCCACTTCATATCAACAACCTTAAGAAGAATAATCCTCTCCGCCTCACGGATTCTGTCGTTGCCCTTTTCGTCCTTGCCAAACAGCTCTTCACGGTTTTCGTATTCCTTGAGAACATTCTCGTAAATATCTTCTGTGAGGCTTTCCCTTGTCATATGGTCAATGTCAGTTTCAGTATAGTCAAGTTCATCTCCCATATCATAGAAATGAGCAAATAAAGCCTCTTTAAGCTTATCCCATTCCCATTCCTCTGCAGGAATATCCCCTGAGTATGCTGATACAATATTATCAATTGACGCATAAATCATTTTCTTTATGCTTTCCTGAATATCCTTGCCGTCCAAAACTTCATTACGCTGACCGTAAATCATTTCTCTCTGCTGGTTATTCACGTTATCATATTCTAAAACGTGCTTTCTTATGTCAAAGTTTCTGCCTTCAACACGGCTCTGTGCAGTTTCAATAACACCTGAAACCATACGGCTTTCCAGCGCCTCGTCGTCGGAGAATCCTGCAATTTCCATAACCCTGTTGATTTTGTCCCCGGCAAAAATTCGCATAAGGTCATCGTCAAGAGCCAGGAAAAATTTAGATTTACCCTTGTCGCCCTGACGGCCTGCACGGCCACGGAGCTGGTTATCAATACGCCTTGACTCGTGGCGTTCAGTACCCATAATATAAAGTCCGCCAGCCTCAAGAACCTTTTCTTGTTCAGGTCTTATTTCTTCTTTGAAACGGTTGTTAAGCTCAGCAAACTTTTCTCTTGCCTCTATAATCTGCTTCTTGTAATCTTCGCAAAGCTCCTCAAATCTCTTTTCCTTATCTTCAACAGAATCAAAAGTAAGCTTTTCAGCTCTCATCTGCTTTCTTGCAAGCATTTCAGCCCCTGTTTCAGAGAAACCTGTAGCCTGAACAATCATATCCTCAGAATAGCCAAGCTTTGCCATTTCAGCCTTCGCCATAAATTCAGCATTACCACCGAGGATAATATCAGTTCCTCGGCCCGCCATATTTGTAGCGATAGTTACTGCACCAAGCTTACCTGCCTGCGCAACAATCTCAGCCTCTTTTTCGTGGAATTTAGCGTTTAAAACGTTATGCTTAATTCCTTTCATTTTAAGCATCTTGCTTAAAAGTTCAGACTTTTCTATGGAAACTGTACCGATAAGCACAGGCTGTCCCATAGCATGCACAGCCTCAACCTCTTTTATAACAGCCTGAAGTTTACCCATTTCATTTTTAAATATTGCATCAGGCAAATCCTCTCTTACAAGAGGCTTGTTTGTAGGAATTACAACAACATCAAGGCTGTAAATCTCCTGAAATTCGTCTTCTTCAGTCTGTGCAGTACCAGTCATACCCGAAAGCTTGTCATACATTCTGAAATAGTTCTGAAGTGTAATTGTGGCAAGGGTTCTGCTTTCGTTTTCAACCTTAACGTGTTCCTTTGCCTCAATAGCCTGATGAAGTCCGTCGCTGTATCTTCTTCCGAACATAATTCTTCCTGTGAACTCGTCAACAATAAGCACCTGTCCGTCTTTTACAACATATTCTGTGTCCCTGTGCATAATTCCGTAAGCTTTCACAGCCTGATTGATATGGTGTGAAAGGAGCATATTGTCAGGGTCAGTAAGATTTTCAATTCCAAAGTATTCTTCAGCCTTCTTTACGCCCTTTGGTGTAAGAGTAGCTGTCCTTGCCTTTTCGTCAACAACATAATCTACGTCAGCATAAACATCCTCGTCCTGCTCTTTTGCGTTGGTTTCAACAACCTTTTTAAAGGACAATCCCTTAACAAAGGCGTCAGCCTGCTGATAGAGGATATTTGACTTCTGTCCGATACCCGAAATAATAAGAGGAGTTCTTGCCTCATCAATCAAAATACTGTCTACTTCGTCCACAATAGCAAAAACGTGGCCTCTCTGAACTCTCTCCTCTTTATAGATAACCATGTTGTCACGGAGATAGTCAAAGCCCATTTCATTGTTTGTACCGTAAGTAATATCGGCGTTATATGCCTCTTTCTTCTCGTCAGGCATCATATCGCTTATAATAAGACCCACAGTAAGGCCCAAAAAGTTATAAAGCTTACCCATCCATTCGCTGTCACGCTTTGCAAGGTAATCGTTTACAGTTACAACGTGAACTCCTTTGCCTGTAAGGGCGTTAAGGTACGCCGCAAGTGTGGCAACCAAAGTTTTACCTTCACCTGTTTTCATTTCAGCAATTCTTCCCTGATGAAGAACGATACCGCCTATAACCTGAACATAGAAATGCTTCATTCCAAGCACACGCCAGGAGGCCTCACGGCAGACCGCAAAGGCTTCAGGGAGAATGTCGTCAAGAGTCTCCCCCTTTGCAAGTCTTTCCTTAAATTCAAAGGTTTTATTTCTTAATTCCTCATCGGAAAGCTTTTCAATTTCACTCTCCAGTGCCATAACCTTGTCGGCAACAGGAGTAATTTTTTTAAGGGCACGGTCACTGTAAGTGCCGATAACCTTTTCAATCATTCCCTTTAAGCTCATAGCAAACTCCAATCCTTTCACAGAACATTCTCTGCCGTTATAAAGTCATACTTATTTGTATTATAACACAATTTATTCCCCTTGACAATAGGGTTTTTACGAAAAAACAACGAAAAAAAGTGCGGTTTTTCCGCACTTTTTAAGCTTCAAGCATATCGCATTTAAGTCCTATGAATTTTTCTTCAGTTTTACTGACTGTGGCCTTTCCGTTGGTTATATCAGTAATCCTGTCCCGCAAGGACTCCCACTGCGAACTTCTTATATAAAGAGGAATTTTGACTCTGTCTGTAAAAACAGTTTCCCCCATAACAATATCCCAGTCCGAAAGTTCGTTTAAAATTTTCCCGTGTAGAGTGTAGTCCATATCTATTTCCATACCCGAGCATAGCACCATTTCCACCTTTTCAGCAGAAATAACTCCCTCTCTTGCAGACTTTGAGTAGGCGTGAACAAGCCCGCCCGTGCCAAGTAAAATACCCCCGAAATAACGGGTAACAACCACAGCTATATCCGTAAGTCCCTCTTTTTTAAGCATATCTAAGACAGGCACTCCTGCAGTCCCTGCAGGCTCACCGTCGTCGGTGTAGCGCTGAATATTATTTTCTCTTAAAATATAGGCATAGACATTGTGTCTTGCGTCCCAGTATTTCTGTTTTATTTCGTTTATAAATTCCACAGCCTCCTCCTCGGTCGAAACAGGCCTTACAGTTGCAATAAAACGGGATTTCTTTTCCACAATTTCAGCATTCCCGAAATTTTTTACGGTAAAATAACTTTCAGCCAAGAGCTCACCTTCTTTCAAAAACATTATAATAGAACATAATTTTTTTGTCAAATGAAAAAAGGGTGGAAAAACCTTAAAATATGTGATATAATATTATTTTGGAGACAGACTTTTAAGAAAACCGTCAGTTTTCGGAGAGCTTATATCTCCTCCAACGATAATTCCGTCATAGACTAAAACGTTGGCGCGGACACCCTCTCCGTCAAGGTTTTTAACCTCATAGGAATATTTTGAAAGGCTTTTGCCCTTGTATTTGGAGAGGTCAAAGCCCGCTTCAAGCTGAATTTTATTATAGGACGAATATATGGCATCAAAATCCTGTGGGATTGTAACTCTTGTTATTTCAAGGGGCTTATCCCCCACCTCATAACCTAAATAGTTAAGATAACCTGTAATCATAGCGTTGGTGCTTTCGTCAATGCTGAAAATTCCAAGGACCATAAAAACAAGCATAATAAAACAGATTATTATTCCTATTAAAATTCCGTGTTTTCTGAAAAATAACATAAAATTCACTCCTATAAAACTATATGAAAGAAAGGTGAAAATATGCGTCTTGATAAATTTCTTGCAGACTGCGGTCTGGGCACAAGAACTGAAATTAAAAAGCTTATAAAATCAGGCAGTATAAGGGTTACAGGTCACGACAGCCTCCGCCCCGAGCTTAAAATTGACGAAAGCAAGGACGAAGTTTTTGCCTTTGGAGAAAGAATTATATACAAAAAACACATCTATCTTATAATGAATAAGCCCCAGGGCTTCGTATCGGCAACCTGGGACAAAAAAGACAGAGTTGTTTTAGAGCTTGTTCCCGAAGAATATCTCCACTTTGAGCCGTTCCCGGTGGGACGCCTTGACATCGACACAGAAGGACTGCTTATTCTCACAGATGACGGAGATTTGGCCCACAGGCTTCTTTCTCCGAAAAAGCACGTACCAAAAACCTATTTTGCAAGGCTTGAAAGTCCTGCAAAAACCGAATATATTGACAAATTTAAAAAAGGTGTGACTTTAGATGACGGCTACAAAACCAAGCCTGCAACTCTGGAAATTTTAAACGAAAACGAAATAAACCTCACAATTTCCGAAGGCAAATTTCATCAGGTAAAACGAATGTTTGAATCTGTGGGAAATAAGGTTGAATACCTAAAACGAATTAAAATGAACAACCTTGAACTCGACGAAAACCTTGAACTTGGTCAGTGTCGGGAACTAACCGAAGAAGAATTTAACGCTTTAACAGAAGGAGTGTAATCCTATGAATATAATACCAAAGGTGGCTTTAGTCCACGATTTATCAGGCTACGGCAGAGTTTCTCTTACAGAGGGACTTCCAATCCTCTCCGCAATGGGAATTGAAGCCTGTCCTCTCCCTACCGCAGTCCTCTCCACCCACACCTATAAGTTTGAGGGCTACACATTCTGCGATTTAACAGAGGAAATGCCGAAAATTATTGACCACTGGAAAACCTTAGGGCTCCATTTTGACGCAATCTACAGCGGTTATATGGGTAGCAAAAAGCAGATTGAAATACTTGAAAACTTTATTGAGGATTTCGGCAAAGACAGTCTGGTTGTGGTTGATCCGGTTTTAGGGGATGCAACCCTCTGCGAAGACGGACTATACTCCGAGAGAATGCTTGAACTTACAGAAAATATGAAACAGCTTGTTAAAAAAGCAGATATAATTACGCCGAATTTAACAGAAACCTGCCTGCTTCTTGACGAGGAGTATCCAAAAGGCTATCTTAATAATTCACAGATTAAAGAATATCTTGAAAAACTAAGTAAGCTGGGAATTGATAAAATTGCTATCACAAGCATAATGACAAGTGAAAACTCAATGTGCGTTGCAGTTTACGATAATGGAAAATATTATAAGGTTGACTGTGGCTTTGTAAACAGACCATTCCACGGTACAGGAGACGTTTTCACAAGCGTCCTCACGGGAGCCTGCCTTAAAGGCTACTCTTTTATAGAAGCCTCAGACATAGCCGTTGGTTTCTGCAAAAAAGCCATAAGAGAAACAATGAAACACCCACAGATGCAGGTTGAAAACGGAGTTTTGTTTGAGCCTGTTCTGGCAGAATATTTCTCCAAAAAAGAGTTTGAAACCTATCATATTGAAATATAAAATGAAACAGACCGAAAAATCGGTCTGTTTTTTTGTAAATGTAACCCAATTTTAACATTAAAACTATTGAAAAACCTTAAAGAATGTGATAGATTATAGGAGTGGAGGTATGCACAATGAATTTAAGCTTTAAGTTTTCGGGATTTTCCGATGAAATAGATAAAGATATTATAATACAGTTCACAGCCTTAAACAAAATGGGCATAAGATATTTTGAGCCAAGAGGCATAAACGGAACAAATGTTGCTGACCTTAGCGACGAAGAGGTTGAAAACCTTATTACAGTAATGAATCTCTACGGAATAAAGGCTTCTTCCATCGGCTCGCCAATCGGCAAAATATTTATAAATGAGGACTTTTCGCCTCACTTTGAAAAATATAAGAGAACAGTATGGATTGCGAAAAAGCTTGGTGCAAAATATATAAGAATGTTCAGCTTTTTCATCCCACAGGGAGAAAATCCCGCTGACCACAGGGACGAAGTTTTTAATAGACTCAGACAGCTTATTGACTATGCAAAACAGGAAGACATAATTCTTCTTCACGAAAACGAAAAGGACATCTACGGTGACACAATTGCCCGTTGCGAAGATTTGTTTGAAAATCTGTATTGCGACAACTTCAAGGGTGTTTTCGACGCAGCCAACTTCGTACAGTGCGGAGAAAATACAGTTGAAGCCTTTGACAGACTGAGAAAATACGAGGCGTATTTCCACGTAAAGGACTCAAAAGAGGACGGCACAATTGTTCCTCCGGGACAGGGTCTTGGAAACTATCCTTATATAATGAAAAAACTTATTGACGAAAAATATGACGGCTTCGTTTCAATGGAGCCACATTTAGGTTCATTCGAGGGGCTGGCAGATTTAGAACTTGACGACAAGATGTTAAAGCTTGAAAAAGGCGGAGAAGAAACCTTTGCCCTTGCCTTTAACTCACTTTGCGAAATAATAGAAAGGGTGCAGAAATAATGGAAAAACTTAAATTTGGTATAATCGGCTTTGGTAATATGGGCTCAGGACACGCAAAAACAATTATGGACGGCAAAGTTCCTAAGATGGAGCTTTGTGCAATCTGTGATATTGACCCTGAAAGAATTGCAGTTTCAAAGAAGCTTTATCCTGATGTTGCCACTTTCGATAACGCAACAGCTTTAATAAACAGCGGTCTTTGCGACACAATTATTGTTGCAACACCACACTATGACCACGCTGAAATTGCAATCGAAGGCTTAAGAAAAGGTCTTAACGTAATCACAGAAAAGCCTGCAGGCGTATATACAAAGCAGGTTCTCGAAATGAACGAAGTTGCTAAAAACTCAAAGGGAGTTTTCGGCATTATGTATAACCAGAGAACAAACCCTGTTTACAGAAAGCTCCGCGAAATGATATTAAACGGAGAACTTGGCGGAATCAAGAGAGTACAGTGGACAATTACTGACTGGTACAGACCGCAGGCATACCACGACAGCTCCGAATGGCGTTCAACCTGGAAAACAGAGGGTGGTGGCGCTCTCATCAACCAGAACCCGCACCAGCTTGACCTCTGGCAGTGGATGTTTGGAATGCCAAGCAAAATCTGGGCAAGAGCAGGCTTTGGAAAATACCATAACATTGAAACTGAAGATGATGTAACAATCTTTATGGAATATGAAAACGGAATGACAGGTACATATATCACATCAACAGGCGAAGCACCTGGCACAAACCGTCTTGAAATTGCCTGTGATATGGGTAAGGTTGTTGTAGAACAGGACAAAATCCATTTCACAAAGAATGAAATCTCCGAAAGAGAATTTGATAAGATTAATACAAAGCCATTCGGCTCACCTGAAAAGACAGAAATTGATGTTGAAGTTGTCGGAGAAAATCCTGAACACAAGGGAATTCTTAACAACTTTGCAGAGGCAGTTCTTTCCGGCGAAGAACTTTTAGCCCCTGGCTATGAGGGCGTAAAGGGACTTACAATTTCCAACTCAGCCCACTTAAGCGCATGGACAGGCGAAGTTGTTGACGTAAATAACTTCCCACACGAAAAGTATTATGAACTCCTTATGGAGAAGATTGAAAAATCAACTTATGTAAAGCCTGAAGTTAAGAAACAGGTTGTAAATCTCGACGGAACATTTTAAGAAAATCGGCATAAGGGAAATTCCCTTATGCCGCTTTGTGCGTTATAAAACAGATTGGAGCGTTAATTATGGATAAGAGAATAGGTGCACAGTTATTCACAGTAAGAGACTTTTGCGGAAGTGCAGAAGCCTTTGACGAAACAATAAAAAAACTTCACGATATAGGCTATAAGTGTGTGCAGATTTCGGGAATTGCAGAAATTCCTGCAAAGGACTTAAGAGCAAGTCTTGATAAATACGGTATGCACCCATGCTGTACCCACAGAAACTGGGCTGACTATGACGAAAGACTTGAAGAAGCAATCCAGTTCCATAAGGATATGGGCATAAATATTGCAGGTATAGGCTCACTCCCTCTTCCTGACGGAAAACAGTGGGAACCTATTACTGACTGGAGTTTGGTGAAGAAAACAGCAGAAAGACTTAACGAAATTGCTACTGAATTCAATAAGCACGGCATAGAATTCGGCTACCATAACCACGCTCTCGACTTCCAGAAAGACGAAAAGGGCAAATTCCTTATTGAATATTTAATGGATATGCCAAACCTTAAATTTATAGTTGACTTATATTGGGTTGCTTACGCAGGAATTGACCCTGCAAAGTTCATCAAAAAGCTTGGTGACAGAGCAATCGTAGTTCACTATAAGGATTTAAAAATGGTTGCAAACGAAAGCGAAATGTGTGAAATCGGCAAGGGAAATCTTGACTGGGAGGAAATCACAAAAGCTTGCGAGGAAGCAGGCGTAAAGTGGGCAGTTGTAGAACAGGATACCTGCAAAACAGACCCATTTGAATGTCTTAAGACAAGCTATGACTATTTGTCAGAGAGAGGATTTATCTAAATGAAAAAAGCAGCAATAGTCGGTTTCGGAGCAGTCGCCCCCAACCACGCAGCAGGAATTTTAAAATCTGAAAATGTAGTTTTAAGTGCAATCTGTGACTGTGATTTTGAAAAGGCAGTAAAAGCCACAGAAATCTACGGCGGACAGGCCTTTTCCGATTATGATGAGATGCTGGAAAGCGGAATTGACACAGTTCACATCTGCACTCCCCACTACCTCCATTTTGAAATGGCTGAAAAGGCAGTAAAAAAGGGAATAGAGGTAATCCTCGAAAAGCCCGTTACAATGCTTAAAGAAGAGTTTGAGAAACTTCTTCCATATAAGGATAAAATCTCAGTAATGTTCCAGAACAGACGTAACAACTCTGTTGCTGCCCTTAAGGAAATTTTAGAAACTGAAGATTTGGGACAGCTTAAAGAGGTTGAGGCAAAGCTTCTCTGGCACAGGGACAAGTCCTATTACGACAGCGCAGACTGGCGTGGAAAATTTGCCACCGAGGGTGGCGGAGTCCTCATAAATCAGGCAATCCACACCCTTGACCTTTGTATTTACATTGGTGGAAAAGCAAAGAGCGTTACTGCAAGAGTGGAAAACCGCACATTAAAAAATGTGATTGAGGTCGAGGACACAATCGACGCAGAGCTGACCTTTGAAAATGGTGCAAAGGCAAGCTTTTACGCCACAAACGGCAATGAAACAAACGAGCCTATATATATAAAGTATGTCTTTGAAAAAGCAACCTTTGAATATCTGGACAACGCCTTATACCGCGACGGAGTGAGGATAACCCACGATGACTCTGCAACATTCGGCAAGGACTACTGGGGCACAGGCCACGAAAAAGTAATCAAGGAATATTACGAAAAAGACAAGAAAATTTCTATTGATAATACAGAAAATACAATGAAAGCTGTTTTTGCAATGTATGAAAGTGCAAAACAGGGAAAGGAAGTTCTATTATGAAGATGACATTCCGCTGGTACGGAAAAGACGACCCCGTTACCCTTGAAAAGATAAGACAGATTCCCGGCGTTACAGGAATTGTATCCGCAGTTTACGATATTCCTGTTGGCGAAGCCTGGAGTTATGAAAGAATTATGGAGCTTAAAAAAGAGGTTGAAGACGCAGGTCTTGAACTTTCGGTTATCGAATCTGTTCCTGTTCACGAAGATATTAAAATCGGTGGCGGAAACAGAGATAAGTATATTGAAAACTACTGCACAACCCTCCGCAATCTTGCAAAAGCAGGGATTGACTGTGTATGCTATAACTTTATGCCTGTTTTTGACTGGACCCGTTCAGAGCTTGGGCATCCGCTTCCTGACGGTTCAACAGTTTTAAGCTACGATAACGAAACAGTCCTTAATATGAACCCTCTTTCAGGGGAACTTTCTCTTCCTGGCTGGGACGAAAGCTATACAAAGGACGAAATGAAAGACTTAATGGCAAAATATGATAATATTACAGAGGAAGACCTTTGGAATAACTTAAAATATTTCTTAGACAGAGTTATTAAGGTTGCAGAGGAGGTTAAGGTTAAAATGGCAATCCACCCTGACGACCCGCCGTGGAGCATCTTCGGTCTTCCAAGAATTATTACATCAAAGGCAAACCTTGAAAGATTTTTAAAACTTTACGACAGCCCATACAACGGTCTTACCCTTTGCACAGGCTCTTTGGGAATTTCACCTGACAACGATATAATTGATATGGTAAACTCTTTCCACGACAGAATTCACTTTGCTCATATAAGAAATATTAAAATCACAGGGGAAAGATGCTTTGAGGAAGCAGGTCATAAAACTGACGCAGGCTCCCTTGATATTTACGGAATTATAAAAGCATATCACGATAATGGCTGGGAGGGTTATATTAGACCTGACCACGGCAGAATGATATGGGGAGAAACAGGAAAGCCGGGCTACGGCTTATACGACAGAGCCCTTGGTGCAGTTTATATAAACGGCATCTGGGAAGCTCTTGACAGGAGTGAAAACTAATGAAAAAATTTATGGATAGGGATTTTCTTCTTTCCACAAAAACTTCAAGAAGACTTTTTCACAGATACAGCAAGAATATGCCTATTTACGACTACCATTGTCACTTAAATCCACAGGAAATTGCTGAGGACAAAAAGTATAACAATATTACAGAGGTCTGGCTTTACGGCGACCATTACAAATGGCGTTTTATGCGTTCAATGGGCGTTGACGAGGCTTATATAACAGGGAACAAAAGCGATAAGGAGAAGTTTTTAGCCTACGCTAAATGTATCGGCGGTGCAATCGGCAACCCCCTCCTCCACTGGTCCCACCTTGAGCTCCAGAGATACTTCGGCATTTATGATATATTAAATGAAGAAAATGCAGAAAAAATTTGGAACAAGGCAAATAAAATAATTGAAGGCAAGGATTTTTCAGCAAAAAATCTTATTAAGAAATCAAATGTAGCCTTAATCGGCACAACCGACGACCCTTGCGACGACCTTGTATGGCACAAGAAAATCCGCGAGAATAAGGATTTTGCAACAAAGGTTATCCCAACATTCCGTCCTGACAACGCAATAAATATTGAAAAGGACAGCTTCGGGGAATATATCGCAAGATTAGAGAGCCTTACAGGCACAATCAAGTCCTTTGACGACCTTAAGGATGCTCTTTCTATGAGAATGGACTATTTTGCCCAAATGGGAAGCAGTCTTTCCGACCATTCCTTCGCCGATTTGCCTTTCACAGTCCTCTCCGATAAAGAAGTTGATAAAATCTTCGCAAAAGGCCTTAAAAACAAGGAACTTACAGATGAAGAAATCGCAGGATATAAAACTGCAATTATGTTGTTCTTAGGGGAAGAATACGGAAAACGTAACTGGGTTATGCAGTTACACTTAGGTCCAATCCGAAACAATAATACAAAAATGTTTGAAAAACTTGGTGCAGACACAGGCTTTGACTCCGTTGGAGATGCAGGCACAGCCCTTAATATCTCAAGATTTATGGACGAGCTTAATAAAAATGATGTGCTCCCAAAGACAATTCTCTACACATTGAATCCAAATATGAATTATGTACTCGGCACAATGCTTGGAAACTTCCAGGCAGGCGGAATTAAATCCAAAATTCAGTTCGGCTCTGCATGGTGGTTTAATGACCATATTGACGGTATGAGAGAGCAGATGAAAACTCTCGGAAATCTTGGAGCTCTTTCCTGCTTCGTAGGAATGCTCACAGACTCAAGAAGCTTCCTCTCCTACCCAAGACACGAGTATTTCAGAAGAATTATGTGCGATATAGTGGGCACATTCGTTGAAAATGGAGAATTTCCTTGTGACGAAAAAACTCTTAAGGAAATCGTAGAAAACATAAGCTTTAATAACGCAAAAAACTATTTTGGAATGTGAGGGTAAATTATGAAATTACCATTTAATATTGACTTAAGCGGAAAGGTTGCAGTAGTTACAGGCGGCGGCGGAATACTCTGCTCCTGCTTTGCAGAGGCAATCGCTATGACAGGAGCCTCCGTTGCAGTCCTCGACTTAAACGAAGATGCAGCAAAAAAGGTTGCTGAAAAGATTAACAAAAACGGCGGAAAAGCTATCGGAATAAAAACAAATGTACTTGAAAAGGAAAGTCTTGTTGAGGCAAAGAAAATTATCAACGAAAAGCTTGGCACAGTAGATATCCTTTTAAACGGTGCAGGTGGAAATAACCCAAAGGGTAGCACATCCCACGATTATTTTGAAAAGGAAGACCTTGAAAAAGAGGACGTTAAGACATTCTTCGACCTTGACCCAAAGGGAATTGAGTTTGTATTTAACTTAAACTTCTTAGGAACACTTCTTCCTACACAGGTTTTTGCAGAGGATTTGATTGAGAAAAAGGATGCAGAAATTATAAATATTTCTTCAATGAACGCCTTTACACCTCTTACAAGAATTCCTGCATACAGCGGTGCTAAGGCTGCCATCTCCAACTTTACACAGTGGCTCGCAGTCCACTTCTCTAAAGTCGGCATAAGAGTAAATGCAATCGCACCGGGCTTTTTCCTTACAAACCAGAACAGAGGATTGCTTTTAGATGAGAACGGCAACCCAACTGAAAGAGCAAAGAAAATCATTTCACAGACTCCGATGGGACGTTTTGGTGAGCAGGAAGAATTAGTAGGCACACTCCTCTGGCTCCTTTGCCCTGAGGCTTCAAGCTTCGTAAACGGCGTAGTTATCCCTGTTGACGGTGGCTTTAACGCATATTCTGGCGTTTAAGAAAAAACGCTCCTTATAAAAAGGCTGAATAAAAATAAAGATACACCTATGGCAAGATAGCCAAAAAACCTGAATGGCATACGGCTTTTGTTAAAATCAGTTTTTCTTAATCCAAAAGCGTATCTGTCCACAATATCCTGAGCCTCGGCTACAATATCACGGTCCAAGGCTTTGCCTTTATGGGATTTTAAGATAAAAATAGCCTGCTCAATCGAGTCAGATTTTATATTATCAATTATGATTGCATGCTTTGAAAATCGTGTAGTCATAAATTCGCCCCTTTTTAGCATATATAATGATTATTTGCCAAAGAGAAATTTAATATTCAACTTTTTCTAAAAGTCTTGACAAAAACAGGGAATGTGTGCTAAAATAGGAATACTGTTTTGTATATAATCAATTTCTGTGTAATTTTCACAGAAATTACTACATAATTATCGAATAGGAGGGAATACCATGCTTCAGACATACCAGCCAAAGAAAAGACAGAGATCAAAGGAACACGGTTTCAGAAAGAGAATGTCAACAAAGAACGGCCGTAAGGTTTTAGCTAGAAGAAGACTTAAAGGCAGAAAGAAATTGTCAGCTTAAGACGCCTTATGGCGTCTTTTTGACTATTTTGGTGAATTATGATGAAAATAGTTAGCTTGGACAAGGACTCACAGTACAGGAAAATATATAAAAAAGGCAAATCCTCGGTACAGCCATCCCTTGTAATTTACGCAAAGGAAAACGGGCTTGACCATAACCGCCTTGGAATAACTGCAAGTAAAAAAATCGGCAAAGCTGTGGTAAGAAACCGCTGCAAAAGGCGACTTCGCGAGCTTTACCGCAGTTATCAGGAAAGCTTAAACACAGGCTTTGATATAATTCTTGTAGCAAGGGGAAAAACTTTTTTCGCTCCTGCACCAGTCCTCAAAAGCGCATTCGAAAAGGGAGCAATAGACGTGAAGTTGCTCTCGTCTACTGAAAAATGATAGGAAAAATACTGATTAAAATCGTCAGGGGATACCAGAAATTCATATCCCCCCTTAAAAAACCTTGTTGCAGGTTCTATCCCACTTGTTCAGAGTATATGATACTTGCAATAAAAAAACACGGCGCCTTAAAGGGAACATTAAAGGGAATTTACAGGGTTTTACGCTGTAATCCATTCTCAAAAGGCGGAATAGACTATCCATGATTGATTGAAAAACGGAGAGATTGATATGACTTATATAATGTATGCACTGGGTTGGATACTTAAAATGTTCTATTATCTTACAAGGAACTACGGCGTAGCAATTATTTTATTCACAGTTTTTATTAAGCTCGCTCTTCTTCCTCTGGACTTAAAACAGAGAAAGTCCCTTGCTAAGACACAGCAGATTCAGCCACTTTTGGACGCATTACAGAAAAAATATGCGAATGATAAAGAAAAATTAAATACGGAAACAATGAAACTTTATAAGAAGTATGACATAAACCCAATGGGCGGTTGTCTTCCTATGCTTATACAGTTTCCTATAATTATAGCCCTTTACTGGGTAGTAAGAAAGCCTATTTTCTATATTATGGGCGTATCAGCAGGAGAAATCTGGAGAATTGCGCAGTCCTTTAACGCCTGGGCAACCCAGAATATTGAGCTTCTCCCTGTAACAATGGTTAAAAACGGCGTTTTTGAAGCCCTCACTTACGGAAAGAGTATGGCACAGAACACCTTTGGTAACTTTGAAATTCAGGTAGCACAGCTCCTCCACGAACATCAGGAAATTTTAGCTAATCCGATTGTTGCAAGTCTTGAATTAAAGCCAATCGACTTTAACTTCCTTGGAATGGATTTGTCTGAAACTCCAAGCCTCGGAAAGCTTTTCGGATTACTCACAGGCTCAACAACAGAAATAAATCGCGAAATGGTAATGCTTTGGACAATTCCTGTTTTATCAGGCATAAGCTCTTTTATTTCAGGAAAATTAAGTCAGCCAAAGACTGAAAAGGTTGATAAAAACATCGTTCTTGCAGAGGCAGACCAGCCAAAGAAGAATCCGTCATCTATGAGCTCAATGCTCTATTTTATGCCGATTCTCTCTGCATACTTTACATTCCAGTTCCCTGCAGCAGTAGGCCTTTACTGGATTATAAGTAATATCGTACAGCTTGTTCAGCAGTTGCTCATCAACAAGCTCTTAATGCCAAAGTATTCAGCGCTCATACCGGAAGGAGATATAATTGATGTTAAGAAAAGTAGAAAAAACCGCAAAAAATAAGGACGAAGCTTTAAAGCTTGCCGCAGAAGAACTTGGCGTAACAGTAGAAGAACTTGACTACGAGGTTGTTCGTGAGGCAAAGGGTTTAATGAAGCTTTTAGCAGGCAGTGAAGCCGAAATCGTAGCATGGATTAAGGCTGAGGCTGATGCAGAGAAGAAACAGGCTGAAAAGAAAGCCGAAAAGAAAGAAGAAAAAAAGGCTGAAAGAACAGAGAAAAAGACTGCTCCAAAGGCAGAAAGACCTGCAAAGAGAGAAGAAAAGGACATTATTATTCCTAAAACTGCAGTTGACGATGCAATCCTCTTCCTTAAGGGACTTCTTTCAAGAATGGGCCTTGAGGCAGAGCTCCACGTTAAGCTTGACAACGCTATTAACATTGATGTTTCAGGCGAAAAAATGGGGCTTTTAATCGGCAAAAGAGGAGACACACTTGACGCTGTTCAGTATTTAACAAGCCTCCACGTAAATCGTAACAAGGGACAGTATATAAAGGTTAATGTTGATACAGAAAACTACCGTGCAAAGAGAGAGGAAACTCTTGTTCACCTTGCAAGAGGTCTCCAGAGAAGCGTTCTCCGTGACAAAAAGCCAATCACACTTGAGCCAATGTCACCAAACGAGAGAAGAATTATTCATTCCGCTCTCCAGCACAACAAGAACATAAGAACATACAGCATCGGCGAAGAACCAAACCGTAAGGTTGTTGTTGATTTAGCCGAAAACGCTGAGTAATTAAATATCGGACAGTTCGAAAACCAATCCTGTCATAAAACAAAACTATGGAAGCCTTAGGATGCAGTGTTTTCACGCATCCTTTTTCCTTTATAAAGGAGAAAAATATGAACGAAATTTTACTTATTTTAAATCTTATTATTATTTTCGGAGGAACACTTTTATTTTATAAATTTTTAGGAAAGACAGGGATGTATTGCTGGACAGCAATTGCCACAATCCTTGCAAACATCGAGGTTTTAATTGTGGTTGAGGCTTTCGGAATGGAACAGACCTTAGGAAATATCCTCTTTGCCTCCACCTTTTTAGCCACAGACATATTAAGTGAAAACCACGGCAAAAAAGAGGCACAAAGGGCTGTAAAAATAGGAATTTTCACTTCAATTTCCTTTATTATAATCACGACCATGTGGCTCTTCTTCCTCCCCTCCGAATCCGACTTTGCCCACAGTCACATAAAGACAATCTTCTCAAGCACCCCAAGAGTAATAATTTCAGGTCTTGTGGTTTATATCATAACCCAGTACGCAGATGTTTTCCTCTACCACAGGCTATGGAAATTTACAGAAAAAATTTCAGGGGATAAGAAAAAATATTTGTGGCTCAGGAATAACTGCGCCACAATCATCTCACAGGCAATGAACGCAATCCTCTTTAACCTTTTCGCATTCTATGGTACATACAGTGGCGGAACTCTTACCACAATAATTATCACAACCTTTGTGATATACATTTTTACTTCACTTTTAGACACCCCTGCGGTGTATCTCGCAAGAAAAATAGCAAATAAAAAAGTAGGTTGATAAATCAACCTACTTTTTCTATTCTGTAACCAAAAGTTCAGTAACAAATAACTGCAGAGCAGTTTCAATGTCCATTTTCCCCGACTTTGTATAAAGGTCGTACATCGTGCCTTTCCTGAACACCTCTGCAAGAAAGTCCTCCTCGAACTTCTTTGACTGCTTTATAGCCTTGTTCACCACAAACAGCGGAACTTTTCTCTCATAATATCCCGAAATTTCTTCAGCTGAAAGGCCGTCAGCCTTAAGCTGTTTAACCATAAGAAGCTCCGACACAGCTCCCAGGAGAATTGAGTAAACTCTCTGCGGAGTATCCTTTTTGTCCCTTTTATCGCACAAAAGCTTAAGCTCAGTCATAACAGTTCTGTTTCTGCTTTCCACAATCTTGTCAAAAAGCTCATAAACCATAAACTCCACAGACTTGGAAACTACATTGTCCACGTCTTCGGGAGTAATGTCTGCCCGCTCTCCAACATAGGCTAAAAGCTTCTGGAATTCATTATAGGCGGCAGTAAGAGACCCGCCTGTTCTAGCAACCATATTGGAAAGTGCCTTTGGAGTAATCCTCTTCTCCTGCTTTTCAAACATCCTTTCAAGCCAGTTTTCAATCTGGGTTGGAGAAAGCCTGTCGAAACGAACAATGGCTCCGTTGTCCTCAATAAATTTTATGGTGGATTCCTTTTTCTTGTCAAAATCCTTCTCCACAAAAATTATGTGCAGGTATTCAGGCGGAAAAGCGCAAAGTTCTTTAAGTTCCTGCAATTCCGCGCCCTTATTCCCCGAAAAAAGTCCTGAATTTTTAATAATCAAAAGCTTTTTATCCGACATAAAAGGATAGGAATTTATAAAGTCAGAAAGGTCGGAAAGCTTTGTCTTTCCGTCAACGCTCATAACATTAAAATCCGCAAAATCAGGGGCTATAAGCTTCTTTTTTATCGACAGCACCTTACTGTCTAAGAGAAAGGTTTCCTCTCCGTAGAAGAAATAAATGCTTCTTATTTTGTTTGATGATATTTCCTTATCAAGTTCCTTAATTTCCATAAATATCTCCGTTAAAAGTATGAGAATTTTATATCGTCAATTCCTCTTTTATTCACATAAAAGGTTATATCTCCCTTATGGTCTGTACGATAGGTCTTTATGTCAAGCTCATCTAAAACCTCAAGAGTTTCGTGATGAGGATGACCGTAGGCGTTACCTTCCCCAACAGGAATTACAGCATAATCAGGGGATACAAACTGAAGAAATGCCTTTGATGATGAGGTGCTTGAGCCGTGATGCCCAACCTGAAGCACATCAGCGTTCAAGTCCCTCTTTCCGATAAGCTCAGCCTCCGCATCCGCCTCCAAATCACCTGTTATAAGAAAGCGAGTGTCAAGATACTCAACCCTCAACAAAAGGGAATCGTTGTTTTCATCCCCTGTGTTATTGGTATAGAGGCTGAAATCAGGGAATAAAACCGAAATTTCAACTCCGCCGAAGTCATATTCCTCTCCTGCCTCCACATAGTGAGTCTTTGTGTGATTTTCGTATGCCTTCTTTGAAAAGGCATCCTGCAGAGCGTTAACATAGTCCGTTTTCGGCAAAACAGCGTTTTTAACCTCCACCACATCTAAAAGCTCATAAAGTCCGCCAAGATGGTCGGCGTGAGCGTGAGTCACAAAGGCGTAGTCAATGGAGAAAATTCCATTTTTCATTAAAAACGGATAAAGGCTTTCGTCCTTGGCGTTAAAATCTCCGCTGTCAATGAGAATGTTTGACCCGTCAGGCGCAGTAAAGAACACACAGTTCCCCTGTCCCACATCCACAAAGGTCACCGCCAGAGTTTTTTCGTCATTATAGGTTTTCAGGGTAGTTGAATAACAAAATAAAAATAGAGCAACACATATAAAGAAATAGAACATTACCCTGTATTTTCTGTTTTTCATAAATCACCCCGTAAACAAAAAGCTGTCGGAACCGACAGCTTAAGTTATTTAGTCAAAAATTCTTCTTACTCCGGCAATTCTTCCGGCATAATTGCCTTCAACAATGCTGGTGTACTTAACAACATCACCGGTCTGCGGTGCGTGAATCATCATACCGTTGCCCACATAAATACCTACGTGGTTAACATATCCACTGCTGTTCTTAAAACCAACAATATCTCCGGGCTGAATGTCATCAAGAGAAACCCATTTTCCGTTTGTCATCTGACCTGCAGCAACACGGTTTAAAGTGACGCCCATTTCCTTGTATAAGAAATATACAAGACCGCTACAGTCAAAGCCCTTTGCGGAAGTTCCGCCGTAAACGTATGGAACTCCGAGGAAGTCCTTTGCGCGTTCCGCAATCGCCTGTCCCTTTGAAGAAACAGCTCCGCTACGGGAAACAGTGTTAGGTAAAATTTCAGCACGAATACCTGCAGGCTTAGGACCTTCACAAACAGTGATATAATCTGAACTACAGTATCCGTTAATATCGTTGTATGTAATTCTTGCCCAACCAGGTTCAAGCCAGCTTATGTCAACATAATAGCCCTGAGTTACCTGACCGAGAATTTTAGAAGTTGTACTAGCTTCAGCGCGGATATTAAGCACATCAGCAGTAACAATACCATATGAAGATGTACTGGCACTAACAGGAATACTGATAACGCCTGTAACAAGGATAGTCAATGTTAATATTATTGAATAGATTCTTTTAATACTCATATTGCGACCTTACTGTCGTCTCACCATCTCCTTTAACACATAATACAGATAGATTATACACCAAAAAGAAAGATTTGTCAAGTTTACGGAATTTTCGGTATATAAAAAAGGAATAGCCTATTGATTTTTTATGAATAATTTGTTATTATAAAGTAAGGAAAAGTCCGAAAGGAGTGCTATAAAATGGCTGAAGAAAAATATCTTAAATATAAAGACA
>JAGAIJ010000067.1 GCA_017626595.1 Clostridia bacterium
ACGGAAATACATTGTAGCATTATTTTTCTTGTAAACCTGGAAATTTTAACTGCAACAGAAATTTTTCCTAAATCGTCATTCATAATGACCACGTCTGCCGCCTCGATGGCTGCGTCAGAACCAACGCCTCCCATAACTATTCCCACATCTGCCCCAACAAGGGAAGGGGCGTCGTTAATGCCATCACCCACAAAAACTGTTGCTTTGGAATTCTTTGAAATTTCTTCAACCTTTTCCACTTTGTCAGGGGGCAGAAGCTCTGCAAATACATTTTTAATTCCAAGCTTTTCAGCAGTTTTTTCTGCTGTTTTTTTGTTGTCACCTGTAAGCATATAAACGTTATTAAGGGATGAAATCAGGGTTTCTGCACCATTTCTCACAGTATCTCCAAGTGTAATGTGTCCCTCAGGAACACCGTCAATCGAAAGGTAAACAGTTGTCATATCGGAGCCTGAAATTTCTGTGTTTTCAAATAATTTTCTGTTTCCTGCAAGAATCTTTTTGCCATCAATTGTGCAGGAAATTCCCATTCCTGAAAGCTCTTTATATCCAAGGATTTTCTTTTTGTCAATGTCACCCTTGTAAGCCTTAAGAATTGAAACAGCAATAGGGTGAGTGGAATAGCATTCCGCCATTGCGATATAATACAAAATTTCTTCCTGACTTAATTCGCCGTAGGAAACTATGTCCTTAACAGTAAATTCCCCGGTTGTAAGCGTGCCTGTTTTGTCGAAGATAAAGCTGTCAGCTTTAGAAAGATTGTCCAGATAATTTCCGCCCTTAATTAAAATTCCTTCGGAAGAGGCTTTTCCGATTCCTGCAAAATAACATAGTGGCACAGAAATCACCACAGCACAAGGACAGGATATTACAAGAAGAGTAAGTGCCTGCTTAAGCCAGAAAAGTGAGGGTTTTCCAAGACAAAATGTTGGTATAATCCAGATAAATAATGCAAGTAAAATTACAAGAGGAGTGTAAATTTTAGCAAACCTTGTAATAAAATTTTCAGTCTTGCTTTTTTTCTCGGTTACATTTTCTATTAAATCAAGAATTTTTGCAGCAGCAGAGGAAGACGCCACCTGAGTTGCCCTGATTGTGAGTACACCTGATAAATTTATATAGCCCGATAATACCTTGTCACCCTCGGCAGCAGACAATGGAAGTGATTCTCCTGTAAGGGGAGCTGTGTTTAAGGTTGATATTCCTGAAAGTATAATGCCGTCCACAGGAATTTTATCTCCTGCAAAAACAATTATTTCGTCTCCGATTTTTATATCCGATGAGGTAACCTGAACTGTTTCGTCTCCGAGTTTAATTCTTGCAGTATCAGGGTTTATGTCAAGGAGCGAGTTGATTTTTCTTCTTGAATTGTTAACAGCTCTGTCCTGAAAATATTCGCCAAAATTGAATAAAAGCATAACTGCGATTGCTTCAGTATATTCGTCAATGGCCATAGCTCCCAGAGATGCCACAGTCATCAGAAATTTTTCGTCAAAAAAGTTTTTGTTTTTTATAGCATTGAATGTATCGAAAATAACTGTGTATCCAATGATAAAGTAGGCGGAATAGCTTAAAATAATTTTAACTATATTGTTTGATATAACAAATGTGCTGAGTAATAATAAAACTGTTAAAGCAATTCGGATAAATAAAATATATTTTTCGTTTTTCTCGTTGTTTTCAGCTTTTTCCGAAATAGTTGCCTTTGGCTCAAGCTTGTTTAAAAGACTTAAAACCTTTTCTTTTATGGCGGGACTGTCAGAGTAAAAAACAAATTTTTTTGTAGTAAAATTAAAATTTGCCTTTTCAACTCCGCTAATCTTTTTAACTTCGTTAAGCAGATTTTCACTGCAATGAGCACAGTCAATTCCGTTTATATAAAAACTGTATTTCATAGATTTCACCCTATTCTGTAATGTGGGAAAGTCCCATATCAAAAATTGTTTTAATGTGGTCGTCGTTTAAGGAATAATAAACAACCTTTCCGTCTTTTCGTGACTTGATAAGTCTTGCCTGCTTAAGAAGACGGAGCTGGTGGGAAACAGCAGAATGAGTCATTGAAAGAGTAGCTGAAATGTCGCAGACACACATTTCGGAAGTGAAAAGAGTGCAGAGAATTTTTACTCTTGTAGAATCTCCGAAAATTTTAAAAAATTCAGCCAAATCAAACAAAATTTCCTCATCTGGCATATTTTTCAGGGCTTGATTTACAGCCTCCTTGTGAATAATATTATTACAAGCTTCAATTTTCATAATAACACCTCAAAATAATAGTTGAACAACTGTTCATATA
>JAGAIJ010000008.1 GCA_017626595.1 Clostridia bacterium
AAGGAGGCTCTGCATAAACCAGTTTATATTAAGCAAAGTCAGTTCCCTTATTCTCCTCTCCATTTTTGTATCTGTATCAAGATAATCCACCTCGGAAATTGTAGCTTTATATTTGTCACGGACAAATTCTACAGGGTCAAAATTTAAGATATTTTCCTTAAGCAAACCAGCTTTAAGGGGCACATTCCCACTCCATGGAAAATCCTCTTTCCACAGCACATTTTCGTTCCTGAACCAAGGATATCCACACAGAATTTCGTCTGCACATTCCCCTGAAAGAGCAACTGTATGAGTCTTTTTCACCTCTCTGCAGAACAGTAAAAGTGAAGAGTCCACATCTGCAAGTCCCGGAATATCCCGCGCCAGAGTTGCATCATACAAAGCCTCAGAGAGTTCTTTGTTATCAACAAAAACTTTTCTGTGGTCAGTGCCGATTTTTTCTCTCATCATATCTATATAATAATCGTCACTGTTTGGCTGGAATTCCGTCGCTTTGAAGTATTCCTTGTTATCAACATAATCAACCGAATATGTAGTGAGTTTTTCTCCTCTGTCCCTGTAGACTTTTGATGCAACAGTCGAAATTATACTTGAGTCAAGTCCCCCTGAAAGAAAACAACAAAGTGGGACATCTGATACAAGCTGACGTTTTATTGAGTCTGTTACAAGGTGCTTAAGATGCTCTGCTGTTTCCACCAAATTTTCCTTATGTTCTCCTGCTTTCAGTCTCCAATATCTCCTGATTTTCAGCCCTGTGGGACAATACCAACCGCAATGTCCCGCTTTTAATTCTTTAACACTCTTAAACGGCGTTTCTCCGGGTGTTCTGCCTGGTCCCAAAAGAAACAATTCTCCTATTCCCTCGCTATTTACAGTTCTCTTAACATAAGGGTTTGAAAGTATAGTTTTAATCTCAGAACCAAAGATTATTCCATTCTCTGTCGGGGAATAAAAAAGGGGCTTTACCCCTGCCCTGTCCCTTGCTAAAAACAGCTCTTTACTTTTTTTATTATACACAGCAAAAGCATAAATTCCATTAAGAAAATCAACGCACTTTTCTCCCCATTTTATAAAGGCTGAAAGGAGAACCTCCGTGTCTGATTTTTCCTTGAAAATAACGCCCTCTTTTTTAAGCCGCTGCCTTATATCCTCTGTGTTATAAAGCTCGCCGTTATATGTAATTACATACCCCTCTTTTTCCATAGGCTGTTTTCCGTGTTCAGTATCAATTACAGCCAACCTTCTGTGTAATAATACAGCATTTTCTTCCCTGAAAATTCCATTTTCATCAGGCCCTCGCCTGCATAATGTCAAAGACATTTTTTCTATAATTTTATCATTTGCAGAAATGTTATTTTTATAGTCAATCCATCCTGCAATTCCGCACATAATAACCTCCTGAGTTTAAATATTTTTAATAATTCTTTCTCTATATTATGCAGTTTTTAATTTTCTTGATAATATATATGTAAAAATTCCAAAAAAAGTTAAAAAAACACTTGATTTACAGAAAACCTTGTGATATAATAATACGGTCTGTGAAGACATAAATAAAAATACACACACTAAAGGATTTCGAAAGCGGTGGCTACAATTTACCCATGATAGCTCTTTCGGAAGTTGATTTTAGTGGAGGTATAAACTTTTGGAGGTGCAAAATCATGGGAGTAATTCAGATGAAACAGTTGCTTGAAGCAGGTGTTCATTTTGGACATCAGACTCGCCGTTGGAATCCTAAAATGGCTGAGTACATTTTTACAGAAAGGAACGGTATCTACATTATCGACTTGCAGAAGACTGCAAAGAAGATTGAAGAAGCTTACTACTTCGTTCGCGACATCGCTGCTAATGGTGGTTCAGTTCTCTTCGTAGGTACAAAGAAGCAGGCTCAGGACGCTATCCGTGAAGAAGCTGAAAGAACAGGTAACTTCTACGTTAACGCTAGATGGCTCGGCGGTATGCTTACAAACTTCAAGACAATCCAGAGAAGAATCGGACGTCTCTTCCAGCTTAAGAAGATGGCTGAAGACGGCACAATGGAACTTCTTCCTAAGAAGGAAGTTGTTAAGCTTAAGCTTGAAGAAGAAAAGCTTGAAAAGTTTATGGGCGGTATCAAGGACATGAAGGAGCTTCCAGCTGCTATGTTCGTTGTTGACCCAAGAAAAGAAAAGAATGCTATTTCAGAAGCTCACAAGCTCGGCATTCCTGTAATTGCTATTGTTGATACAAACTGCAACCCTGAAGAGGTTGATTTCCCTATTCCTGGTAACGATGACGCTATCCGTGCTGTAAAACTTATCGTTTCTACAATCGGTAACGCTATTATCGAAGGAAAGCAGGGCGAAGAATTCGTTGCTGAAGCTACAGAAGATGCTGAAGTTGACGAACTCAATATGCTCGACGAAGAATAATTTAGAAAGAGGTTGAATTATTATGGCATTTACTGCTCAGGACGTTAAAACACTCCGTGAAATGACAAACTGTGGTATGATGGACTGTAAAAAGGCTCTTACAGAAACAGACGGCGATATGGACAAGGCTGTTGAATACTTAAGAGAAAAAGGTCTTGCTACTGCTGCTAAGAAGGCAGGCAGAATTGCTGCTGACGGTCTCGTAGTTTCTGAAACTTTCGGCAACACAGGTGTTATTTTCGAAATCAATACTGAAACAGACTTCGTTGCAAAGAACGCTGATTTCCAGCAGTTCGTTGCTGACGTTGTTAAGACAATTGCTGATAACAAGCCAGCTGACATCGAAGCTCTTAAGGCTGTAAAGCTTTACGGAGACCAGACTGTTGGTGAAGCTCTTACAGAAAAGATTGCTACAATCGGCGAAAACATGAACCTCCGTCGTTTCGAAGTATTCGAAGGCGTTAACTGTGCTTATGTTCACGGTGGCGGCAGAATCGGTGTTCTTGTTAACTTCAAGCTCGATGATGAAGCTAAGGCTGAAACAGATGCTTTCAAGGCTGCTGCTAAGGACGTTGCAATGCAGATTGCTGCTGTAAACGCACAGTATGTTAAGGAAGACGAAGTTCCTGCTGATGTAGTTGAAAAGGAAAAGGAAATCTTAAAGGCACAGGCTCTCAACGAAGGTAAGCCTGAAGCAATCGTTGAAAAGATGATTGTTGGCAGAATCAAGAAGTTCTTCAAGGAAGTTTGTCTTGTTGAACAGGAATTCATTAAGGATTCTGACCTTTCAGTTGCTAAGTATCTTGAAAAGGTTGGCAATGAAATCGGAACAAAGATTGAAATTGTTAAGTTTGCAAGATTTGAAAAGGGCGAAGGCCTTGAAAAGAAAGAAGAAGACTTCGCAGCCGAAGTTGCTTCAATGATTAAATAATTTAATCAATAATAAAAGCCATCCTAAGAGATGGCTTTTTTCTTTACCTTTGTGGCACAAAAAAGCTCATATTCGACAAAGAATATGAGCTTTTACTTTTTTAGGCTTTAATTGTCTTTACTTCAAAAGAATCTTCAATAATCTTTCTTGCTTCATCCATTGTGCCAACTACTCCCTTGCCCATCATCTGTGCAAGGATATTACCAAGAGCTGTCGCTTCTATAGGGCCTGCAAAAACAGTTTTTCCTGTAGCTTTGGCTGTCATTTCGTTAAGATACATATCCTGACATCCTCCACCTACTATGTTAATGCTGTCATAAACCTTGCCCTGCATTGTTTCAATCTGGCTTACAGTTCTTGCGTAACACTTTGAAAGGCTTGTGTAAACGCACTGAAGAATTTCGCCAATTGATTCAGGCACAGGCTGATTTGTGCGGGCACACTCTTCCTTTATTGCCTCAATCATACTGTCAGGATTTAAGAAACACTGTCTGTCAACATCAACCTCTGATGGAAAGTCAGCACATTCTCTTGCCATATTAGACATTTCACCAAAACCGTATTCGTCGTTAAGCTCTTTTTTAATGTTCTGAATAATCCAGAGACCCATAATATTCTTAAGGTATCTGTATCTGTATTCAACGCCACCTTCATTAGTGAAGTTGAATTCTCTTGACTTGTCAGTTGTGTTAGCCTTAAGGCTTTCTACGCCCATAAGACTCCATGTGCCTGAACTGATATAAACAGCATCTCTGCCTGAACATGGCACAGATAAAACTGCACTTCCTGTATCGTGCATAGCAGGGAGAACTACATCACAGTTAAATCCTACTTCTTCCTGCACCTCAGGTGATAAACCGCCAACAATTGTTTTAGGAGGATTGATTTTCCCAAAGATTTCTCTATTAAACCCTAACTTTTCAATTAAATCAAAATCCCAGTCCTTTGTTTCAGCGTTAAGAAGACCTGTTGTACTTGCGATTGTATATTCATTAGCCTTAACGCCTGACAGCTTATAAGTAAAATATTCAGGTGTCATAAGGATTGTCTTTGCCTTTTCAAGATGTTCAGGGTTCTCGAGCTTTACAGCCATAAGCTGATAAATTGTGTTATATGAAGCCTTCTGAATACCTGTTCTTGAATAAAGTTCATCAAAAGAAATAATCTTTTCAACCTCAGCGTCCATTCCGTCATTTCTGCTGTCACGGTATGCAACCATATCCCCTAAAATTTCGTCGTTTTCGTCCAAAAGAACGAAGTCAACACCCCAGGTATCAATTCCTACTGTTTCAGGAATTTTGCCGATTTCCTTACATTTTTTAAGACCATTCTTGATTTCTGCAAGAAGATGCTCGTGATTCCAGCAATCGTGACCGTTTTTTTCGCTGAAACCGTTTTTAAAACGGTAAACTTCTTCAAGCTCAATCTTTCCGTTATTAAAAGAGCCTAAAATATGACGTCCGCTTGACGCTCCGATATCAACAGCTAAATAATATTTCATAAAATTTCCATAGCCTTTCTGCCCATAAAATAAAATGAAAATATACGCTTTATCAATGGGCAGATAAGGCGTATAATGGAAATTACATCCATGTGCGTTTCGGCTTTGCCGAAAATATTGCACGGACTACAAAATCCACCGTAGGTATAACGTGAGTTATCACGTACATACTCCTTTCGTTTCCATAATTCTATTATAAACAAAACCTCAAAAAAATTCAACAGTATTTTAAAAACTTTTCCAAAAAAGAAAAGCGGTGGAAAATCCACCGCTTTGTTTTTAGTTGTACTGGTCAGCTTCCCAGTCGATATTAGCGTTAATCTGGTGCCAATCTTCATTGTATAAGTCTTCCTGTCTCTTGTAATCATGTGAGTTAGTAGCTTCGAGCATTGGGTAGTAATACCAGTTGCCCTTTACGTTATCAACCCAGTGTATTGCATATTTGTGGAGACCTTCGTGGTTAACGTAACGAACGATAATTCTGTTGATGATTGCAATAGCTTCAGCTCTTGTAATCTTTGCATCAGGCTTGAATGAGCCGTTTTCGTAACCATAGATACATTCATAAGCAGAGAGCTTTAAGATATCTTCTTCTGCCCAGTGGCCAGCGATATCTGTAAACTTGCCCTCATACTTTCTATCGTAGTCATCAGCAAACATTCTTGCAGCGATTGTAGCAAATTCAGCTCTTGTAATGCTGTTTTCAGGTCTGAAGTCACCTTCTGGGTAACCCTTGATAAATCCTGCATTAGCCATTGTAGCTACAGCCTTTTCAGACCATCTGCCTTCTTCAATATCAGGGAAATCATTTTCTCTTGTAAGCTTTTCAGCTCTGTAATCAGGCTTCATAAGACGGTAGAACATTGTAGCAACTTCTTCTCTTGATACATTTCTCTGTGGTCTTACAGTTTCATCAGGGTAACCGATGATATAAGCAAAGTGGTCTGTGTCTTCAAGTGCATCAGGAACAGTTACGTTAACCCATCTGCCATAAACCTTGTCGCCTGCTTCGATTACATAATCATCTTCAAGCTGGTTATTATAACCTGGGTCTTCATACCATCCGCCGAAGATAAATCCGTCTCTTTCAGGAACTTCAAGGTCAGAAATCTTAATGTTTTCGTCTGTATCAACTTCCTTATCATTTTCACCCTTAACGATTACATCAGCTGTATCATCATCGCCAACGTCTTCGCCAGTAGTCCATTTAGCATAGAGAGTAATATCCTTTGTGATTACCTTATCAGCATCAAATGGAGTTGTTAAATCAGCATCTGTGTACCAGCCTGCAAATGTGTAGCCGTCCTTTGTTGGAGCAGTTGGAAGAGTTAACTTCTGCTTATCAAATACCTGAACGGAGCTTAACTTAGAACCGCCGTTTGTCTCAAATTTAACAGTATGCCTAATAGCACCGCCACCGCCTGAAGTTCTTACTACAATAGCAGCCTTATGGTCTTCGCCACTTGTCTTAGTGCTGAAATCAATTGTGCCAACAACAGTATCATCAATAACTAAATCAACGCTACCTGTCATTCTTACAGCAACCTCATGTCTGCCAACAACACCAGACTTGGCACCTTCAACAGAATATGAAATATCATGTAATAAAGTAGTATCTAAATCTTCAAGTAAAAGACCATCTGCTGTATCAACAGTAACAACTGTATCGGTATAAACTGGGTCAGCAAAAATTGTAGATTCAAGGTTTGTAAATTCTTTTGTAGCGGCTGAATAATCAATATCTTCATCGCAATCAATAGTAATTACAAACTGTCCGTCAAGTTCTGCATCTGCAAAAAGAGCCTGAGTCTCAGCGCTTTCAAGAGTTAAAGCATACTTCATGCCAGCAAATACTTCTTCAACTAACTGCATATCAAGAGTTGATACAAAGTTAACTGGAGTATTTCTTGATACTTCAACTTCGTGAACATCAGGAGTGTTTTTACCAACTAAAGTTTCAACCCCCATATCACGAATTTCAACGGTTCCTTCACCATCTGTAAATACTTCAATATAATCCATTGCAGCCTGCGCCCTGTCAGTTGGAGCAGCAACAACAGCTATTGAAGATAAAGCCATTACAAGAGATAATGCAATTGCAATAATTCTTTTCATTTTTACATCTCCTTATGTTATTTATAGCATAATTTCATAACTATATTATAACACAGAAAAAATAAAAGTCAACAAGTTTAACGCTAAATTTTAACTATTTTTAAGGCAAACAATGACCTGCTGCTCTGTAAATTTCATACCATTCCTCTCTTGCGAGAGTAACATCTGCACCATTACAGATTTCCTTTATTCTTTCAGGGGTCATTGTACCTGCAATAACCTGCATATTTGCAGGATGTCTGAGAATCCATGCAGTTGCAACACCTGTTGGTGTAATTCCGTATTTTTCAGCGATTTCATTAAGCTTTTTATTGAGTTCAGGGAACTCATCGCTACCAATAAAGCTACCCTTGAAAAAGCCGTACTGAAATGGAGACCATGCCTGAATTGTAATATTTTTAATTCTGCTGTATTCAAGTAAAAATCCGTCGTGCATTACTGATTCAGGATTTTTCATATTAACATTCATTCCTGATGTAACCATTCCTGCCTCTGTAATTGAAAACTGAAGCTGGTTTGCAATAAGCTTCTGCTTTACAGCTGTTTTAAGAAGCTCCATCTGCATCATATTCTGATTTGATACACCAAAGTGTTTTACCTTTCCTGATGCTTCAAGTGTATCAAAAGCCTCTGCCACTTCCTCAGGCTCCATAAGTGTATCAGGTCTGTGAAGGAGCAAAGCATCAACATAATCCACTCCTAAACGTGACAGACTTCCCTCTACAGATTTAATAATATGCTCCTTTGAAAAATCAAACTGTCCGTCGTGAATTGCACACTTTGTCTGTATCTTAATTTTATCACGTACACCCTTGTTTCTCTTTAAATATTCCCCAAACAGTCTTTCCGACTCGCCGTTTCCGTAGATATCTGCGTGAT
>JAGAIJ010000068.1 GCA_017626595.1 Clostridia bacterium
CCATGGTATGGTCAGCTTATGAACGGCCCGCAGATTCTTGCTTATCTTTATATGGTTAATTTGTGGCTGGAGAAAAATGATGTTGATATTGAGAAATAGTATAAAAAAAGGTGCAAAATAATGCACCTTTTTTTGTTTTTGCTATTGAAATGGGGAAATTTTTGTTGTATAATAGCTTAGTATGGTTTACTATGGACAATATAGGTTACGGAGGTAATTTTATGATAACAAAAGAAGACTTAAAAATGCTTTGTGATTTATCAAGGCTCGATTTAAGTGAAGAAGAACTTGAATTCTATGAGAAGTCCATGCAGGACGTAATGGGCCTTATGGATACAATCGGTGAATCTGATTTCACATATAATAATAAAGATATGGAAAATGCTGTGTCATTCTCAGAACTTCGTGCTGATGAAGTAAGCACATATGAAAATATGCGCGGAATACTCAACAACGGACCTGAGGTTGATGATGACCAGTTCGTAGTTCCAAAGGTAATTGATTAAGGAGGAGAATTATGAGTAAACTTTTAGATTTAAGAAAACAGCTTGATAATAAGGAAATCTCCTCAGTAGAACTTACAAAGGGATACTTAAAGACAATTTCTGAAAAGAATGATAAGTTAAATGCTTTTATTACAGTTACAGAGGAACTTGCATTAAAGGGTGCAGAGGAAGCTGACAGAAGAATTGCAGAGGGAGAAACAGCTCCGCTTTTAGGTATTCCACTTGCAATCAAGGACAATATCTGTATTAAGAACGAGAGGACAACCTGTGCTTCAAAAATTCTTGAGAACTTTAAGCCAACCTATAACGCAACTGTTATTGAAAAGCTTAATATGGACGGCGCAGTTTACCTCGGTAAAACAAATATGGATGAATTTGCTATGGGAGGTTCATCACAGACAACATATTTTAACAAGCCTGTAAACCCTTATGGTAAAAACTGTGTGCCTGGCGGTTCATCAGGCGGTAGTGCCATTGCAGTTGCTGCTGATATGTGTCCTGCGGCACTTGGCTCTGACACAGGCGGTTCTGTAAGACAGCCTGCAGCTTTCTGTGGCGTAACAGGTATGAAGCCAACCTACGGTACAGTTTCCCGTTACGGTCTTGTAGCATTCGCTAGTTCCCTTGACCAGATTGGACCTATTGCTGAATCAGCTGAGGATTGCGGACTTATTCTTAATGCAATTTCAGGCAAGGATGCTCATGACCAGACTTCAAGAAATGTTAAGATTGATTTTAATGGTCTTGTTGGTCAGGATATAAAGGGACTTAAAATCGGTATTCCAAAGGAATTCTTCGGAGAGGGTATTGATGAGGAAGTTAAAGATGCAGTTATGAAGGCTGTAGATTTTTACAGAAACGCAGGCTGTGAAATTATTGAAGTTTCAATGCCTACCCTTAAGTATGCTGTATCTGCCTACTATCTTTTAGCCTGCGCAGAGGCAAGCTCTAACCTTGCAAGATTTGACGGCGTAAGATACGGTTTCCGTGCTGACGGGGCTGAAACCTACGAAGAACTTATAAGAATGACAAGAAGTCAGGGCTTCGGAGAGGAAGTTAAAAGACGTATTCTTCTTGGAACTTATGCCCTTTCAAGCGGTTACTATGATGCTTATTATAAGAAGGCTCTTGCTGTTCGTCAGCAGTTCAAGAGAGAATATAATGAAATCTTTGAAAAGTGCGATGTTATGCTTACACCAACAGCACCAACTGTTGCATATAAGATAAACGAAAATGTTGACGACCCTGTAAAGATGTATCTTGCAGACATCTGCACAGTTACAGCAAACATCGGCGGTGTTCCTGCAATCAACACAACCTGTGGATTTAATAAAGATGGAATGCCAATCGGTCTTTCTCTTACAGCGAAGCAGTTTGATGATGCAAGAGCAATCCAGTTTGCAGACTTTTTTGAAAAGAATTTTAAGAAATAGGAGGTACGGAAAATGAATTATGATGTAGTTGTCGGACTTGAAATACACGCAGAATTATCTACTAATACAAAGGCTTTCTGTACCTGTAGTGCAGATTTTGGCGCTGACCCTAACACCCATATCTGTCCTGTCTGCACAGGTCAGCCGGGTGCTCTCCCAATCATAAACCATGGTGCAGTTGAATACGCTATCCGTGCAGGTCTCACTTTTGACTGTGATATAAACAGATATACAAAGTTTGAAAGAAAGAATTATTTTTACCCTGATTTGCCAAAGGCTTATCAGATTTCACAGCTTGATTTACCAATTTGTGTAAACGGTAAGGTTGAGCTTTCCACAGGAACAGTTGTAAGAATTAACAATATTCATCTTGAAGAAGATGCAGGTAAGCTTTTCCACGACGATTTCTACGGACAGAGCCTTGCAGACTATAACAGATGTTCAGTTCCACTTATTGAAATAGTTACAGAGCCTGATATGCACTCTGCAGAAGAGGCTGTTGAATTTGTAAGTAAAATCGGACTTTACCTTAAGTATCTTAATGTCTGTGACGCCAAGATGCAGGAGGGTTCAATCCGTGCTGACGTAAACATTTCAATTAAGGAAAAGGGCTCAGAAAAGCTTGGAAACAGAACTGAAATCAAGAACTTAAACTCTTTCCGTTCAATCCAGCGTGCAATTGAATACGAAGTAAAAAGACAGAGTGAAATTTTAGACAATGGCGGAACAGTTGTTCAGGAAACAAGAAAATTTGACGATACAATGGGCACAACCTCATCAATGCGTTCAAAGGAAAATGCAAACGATTACAGATATTTCCCTGAGCCTGATATTATGTCAATTGTATTCACTGAGGAAGATATAGAGGAAGCAAGAAGAAATATTCCGCTTCTTCCTCACCAGAGAGTTGATAAGTATATCAACGAATACGGTCTTACAGATGAAGATGCAAGAGTTCTAACTCTTGAAAAATATCTTTCCGATTTTTATGATGAAACAGTTGCAATTTATCCGCAGTATAAAAATGTATCAAACCTCTTCCAGACAGAAATTATGAGAAGAGTCAAGGATACAGAGGAAGAAGTTGTTCCGATTTCAGCTGAAGGTTTTGCAAAGGTTTGCGAAATGACTGACAAGAATATTGTAAACAGAAATGATGCCAAGACAATTATAAGAATTATGTTTGAAGAAGGCGGAGAGCCTGAAGAAATTGCAAAGGCAAACAACTTTATTGTAGTTGAAGATGCAGGTGAAACTGAAAAATTCATCGAAGAGCTTTTAGACAGTAATCCTGACCTTGTAAAGCAGTATTTTGACGGCAAAACAAATATGTTCGGCTTCTTTATGGGGCAGACTAACCGCGCACTTCGTGGCAAAGCTACACCAACACTTGTAAGAGAATGTCTTGAAAAGGCCCTTGATAAGAGAAAGCCTTAAATTACAATTTTTAATTACAATAAAAAAAGATATTGTATTTTTTAGAAATCTATGTTATAATAAACAAAATAGATAATTATGTGTTTTTCTTTAGGAGGAATTCATTATGAAAAAGTTATTAGTTCAGCTTGCAATTATCGCATCAATTGTTACTACAATTGCTTTTGCATCTGAAATTAAAGTTACAGAAAGAAATGTTGATGTATCAGGCGGAGATACTTATGTTACTCTTGTTGGTGCAATCGAAGAAGGCTATGGTACTGAACAGCTTAACATTTACGTTTCAGGAGATGCAAACATTTATATGTATCAGGTAGCAACTCTTCCTGACGGTTCATTTGACTATTCATTTGTTGTACCAACTACAGCAAGTAATCTTACTGCTCTTTTAAGAGACGAATCAGGCAGCAATGCAAAGAGCGTTCCTCTTTATGGCGCTTTTTCACCTGATGAACTCACACCAAAAGATGAAGAAGATATAGTTGAACCTGATGAACCGGAAGAACCTGAAACTCCATCAGATATTGTAATTAACAATACTGCTGAAAATACACAGGGTATTATAAATGTAAAGGGTGCTGTTGAAGGCGGAGTAAAGGCGATGATGTTACAGTTCTCGTTTATAAGACTGTGGCAGAGGGCAGAGTAAGTGGTTCTGATATCGGTTATATCGGACAGGGCAGACTTAATGCTGACGGTGAATATTCCTTTGCTTTCCCACTTGAATCAAATAAGGAAATTTCATCAAAGGATTATACAGTTTTAGTATATGCAAGCGGAAGAAATGTTACTGATTCAATCACAATGGCATCACTTACAAAGTATGAAAATATTACAGCGACTCTTACAATTACAGAGCCTGAGGTTAATGTAGCAAAGGTTGTTGCTGAAATTGATAATACAAACGGAACAGAAGATGTTGAATACGTTCTTATCCTTGCAGGATTTGACTATAATGACACATTAGTTGATGTTCAGTTCTCATCAGGCAAGTTCATTGGCGCTTCAGAAGCTATTGATGATGAAATCACTCTTACACTTGACAGCACAGTAGTTACTGTTAAGGCAATGCTTTGGGAAAGTGTTACAACAATGATACCGCTTACAGACCCTGTTACTATGGAAAGATAATAATTTTTAACAAATTATGCGGAGTGTTATTATTACACTCCGCTTTTTTATGTCGAAAAATTTGGTGCGATATGTTAAATTTTTCATTTAATATGGTATAAAATTCTAAAAAATAAAGAAGAAATTGTAAAAAACGCCGAAAGTTCGTTAAAAAGTGTAAAAATCGTTAAAAAGTGTAATTGATATTCTAAAAACTTTGTGTTATAATTACCTTATATTATTGTGAAATAATATGTTATAATTTACAATCATTAACTGAAAAGAGGTAGACATTATGACGAAAAAATTTGACGGTAAGTTCTGGAGAACTCTCTGGAGACAGCGAGCACTTGTATTTATGATGCTCCCTGGTTTAGTCCTTTCAGCTATGTTCGGACTTTTACCAAGAGTAGGATTTATTCTCTGTTTTAAATCCTTTAAGTATTCCGAAGGTATTTTCGGAAGCCCTTGGACAGGACTTGCTAACTATCAGTTCTTAATTGCGGATAAGGTTACAATGTGGCGTCTTATGCGTAACACAATGGCTTATTGGGCATTATTCAATGTAACAGGTACAATTGTGTGTCTGTTCATGGCACTTATGCTTAATGAATGTAGAAGAAGATACTTCGTTCGTATCTCTCATACAATCATGCTTATTCCTTCATACATAGGCTATATCTGTGTTACATCTATTGTATATGCTTTCCTTGCTCCAAATGGTCTTGTTAATACAATGATTACATATTTTGGAGGAAATACAATTTCCTTCTATGAAAGCGGACAGTATTGGCCACTGATTTATACTATTATATATAACTGGAAGGGTACAGGTACAGGTTGTATTCTTTATACAGCTCTTATGGCGGGTATTGACCAGGAAATGTATGAAGCTGCTGACATTGACGGTGCGAATAAGATTCAGCAGACATTCCATATCACATTCCCTTCAATGTATACAGCTATCACTCTTATCTGGATTATGGGTGTTGCCTCAATTATGACATCTAACACAGGTCTTCACTACCTTGTTAATAAGAACAGTGCTCTCCTTGCTAACTGGACACAGACAATCGATGCTTATACTATGGCGGGCTTGATGGGTGAAAACTCCCTTGTTGGTAACTACGGTGTACAGGGTGCTATTTCATTCTTCCAGGGCTCAATCGGTACAGTTCTTACATTTATCACTAATGGTATTGTAAGAAAGATTGAACCTGCCAACGCATTATACTAAAAAGGAGGCTGACATAAATGGGCGGATATAGAGACTTATTTCAAAAAGACGAATACAGGCCGGAGGTTAACCTGACCAGAGCAGAAAAGAAGGCCTTAAAGAAAAAATTACATAAAAAAGGTAACAGATTACAGAAACCGCAGATTTTTGTTAATACAATGATTTTACTTTTTGCGCTTTTCTGTTTTATTCCTTTAGTATATGTATTTATGGTTTCATTCACAGAACAGAAGTTTATTGACTTAAACGGTTATAAGATGCTTCCTATCTGGGGACCTGTTCCTGAAGCTTATGCAAGTAAGCCTGAAAAATGGGGCGTGCCTGGAACATGGGCTTTGACTGGTGAAGCGTGGAAGTATGTATGGGGCGTTTCAGACCAGCTTTTACAGGGTCTTAAGCTTACATGCTTTGAATCATTCGTAGGTCCTGTCTTAGACCTTTGCGTAGGTTTGCTTTTTGCATACCCTATGACAAGAAAAGAATTTATCTTAAAGGACTTACTTACTACATATCTTTTACTTACAATGTTTATTCCTGGCGGTCCTATTGCAGGATATCTTCTTAACGTAAACGTATGGCACCTGAAGAATAACCCGCTTGTCCTTATTATTCCGGGTATCGGCTTGTTTACAATTGTTATGTACAGAACATATATGAATAAGAACTGTCCTGAAGAACTTATTGAAGCTGCAAGAATTGATGGTTGCGGTGAAACAAGAATTCTCTTCCAGATGGTATTCCCGATTCTCGTTCCGATTATCGCTTGTAATATGTTCGGTGCGGTTGTAGGTAAGTGGAATGAATGGGCAACATCAATGCTCTACTTCGATAAGGAAGGAATGGTTACACTCCAGCTTATCCTTATGAGAATTGAACGTAACGTTAACTACCTCCAGCAGCAGGCTGCTAAGGGTAATGCTACACCTGACCAGATTGCACAGATGCAGAAGCTTCCTGGTGACGCCTTTAAGATGGTTATGATGCTTAGTACTATCTTACCTGTACTTATCGCATTCCCATTCTTCCAGAAGTACTTCATCAA
>JAGAIJ010000069.1 GCA_017626595.1 Clostridia bacterium
TAGAAGTTGACGCCCTTACCAAGTTCTTATCTACATATTCGCGGAGTTTTTTAATTTCCTCCTGCTGTGCCTCATATTCCTTGGTAAGTCTTGTTATTCTTTCCTCTTTCAGTACAAGATACTTCGAATAATTACCCTTATATGTAACAAGCTTACCTCTTTCAATTTCGAAGATTGTGTCCACAGTTTTATCTAAAAAATATCTGTCGTGGGACACAACTAAAATTGCGCCGTTATAATTTATAAGATATTCTTCAAGCCATTTAAGTGTCCTAAAATCAAGATGGTTTGTAGGTTCGTCAAGTATCAATAAATTTGGTTCTTCCAAAAGAAGTCTTGCAATAGCAAGTCTTGTTTTTTCTCCGCCGCTTAAGGTATTTATAACTGTATCCATATCCTTATCGGCAAAGCCCATACCTGTTAAAATAGTCTTGATTTTTACATCAATATTATATCCATCACGGCTATCGAAAACATTCTGTGCCCTGTTATACTCAGAGGCAATTTTCTTATACTTCGGGCTTTCCTGGTCTGTAAGTCCCGCCATTTCTTTTTCAAGGTCACGCATCTTTTTTTCAGCATTTATTGCATCCTGAAATGGCACTCTCATTTCTTCAATAATTGTATTATCACGCTCTAAACCGTTATTCTGCTTAAGATAGCCCACAGAGAGACCTGTTGACCTGTAAATCTCCCCATCTTCAAAGTCGAGCTCGTCCATTATAATATTTAAAAGAGTGGATTTTCCTGCACCGTTAACGCCAATTAAACCATAGCGACCTTTTTCTTCTATGGATAAATTTATGTCATATAAAATTTGTTCTTCACCAAAGCTTTTATTTAAGCCCTCTATGGAAATCAGCATTAGTTTTCTTCCTCAATTTTTTCAATTACATATTCTGTCTTATTCTTAAATCTCTTAAGAATTAAAAGTCCTATACCAAAGCAGGCACTAAAAGATAGTACGGCTCCAAGCTGGGTTTTAACAACATACCAGCCAAGTATTCCCCCAACTATCATAAACAGGGTAAGTCCCCCATAGCCCAAAAGAATATTCTTCTGGAAAATCTTATCATCAAGAGTAATTTTAACACCGTCACCAACACTAAGATTTCCTCTGTCCACCTCGATATAAAGGTTTGTGTCGCAACCCTTACAGGCTCCGCAATTTCCTCCGCAGGCAGATTCACGGCTTATTCTTATCTTCGCTTTTTCTCCTGTTTCAACAACCTGTCCGTATTGAATCATCTTATACCCTTCTTATATTCCTCTGCCATTTTCAGCATTTCAAAGGCGCTTTGTTTTGTAAGTTCTGTTACAGTAACGCCACCCATAATTCTTGCAAGTTCTTCGGTTTTGCCCTCTATATCAAGCTTAATTACACTTGTCTTTGTTCTCTCTCCGTCAGTATCCTTTTCAATTAAGAAGTTTGTATCAGCCATAGCTGCAATCTGCGGGAGGTGGGTTACACAGAGAACCTGCTTTTCCATTGAAAGTTTACAGATTTTTTCCGCTATTCTTTCCGCTGCTCTTCCTGACACACCTGTATCAATTTCGTCAAATATAAGTGTGTCAACTGCATCCTTATCAGCAAAAACCGATTTCATTGCGAGCATAATTCGGGAAAGTTCGCCCCCTGATGCAATCTTATTCATAGGCTTTAAGCTCTCACCAGGGTTGGTTGAAATTAAAAATTCAATCACATCTCCACCTGTAGAACTATATTTTACGCCCTCTTCATCTTCGTCAGGTGTTACCATAACAGAAAATCTAATCTTTGGCATATCAAGTTCGGAAAGCTCTGTCATTATCTTCTTTTCAAGGTCAGCTGACGCCTTTCGTCTTCTCTCGGACAAAAGCTGTCCCATTTTTACCATAACAGTCTTATGGCGCTGTAGCTCTTTTTCAAGCTCTGCTAAAATCTCTTCGCCCTCTGTTATATTTGTATTTTCTTTTTTCAGTTCTTCAAGCTTTTCAAGGACATTTTCAACTGTTCCGCCGTATTTTCTCTTAAGATTATTTATTGTGTCAAGGCGTTCTTCAATTACATCAAGTTCCCCTGCTTCATAGTTACTCTTGCTTATGTAGTCACTTAAAGTGGCTGTTATATCCTCAAGCTCAACCCTTACAGATGTCATTCTCTCATACAATTCCGCAAGTTCCTTATCGTATTCTTTAACCTCGGAAAGCTGTTTCTCGCCCTTCATCAAAAGGTCAAAGGAAGATAGTTGGGTTCCGTTTCCGCTGTAAAGATATTCGTGGGCTGACTCTGCCCCTGACATAATCTTTTCTGCGTTCCTTAAGAAGTTTCTTCTCTCCTCAAGCTCTTCGTCTTCCCCTAAAACCAGCCTTGCGCTTTCAATTTCATTTATCTGAAATTCAAGAATCTCAAGGCGGTATTCCGCCTCTTCTCTTGTTTTATTTATTTCTTCAATCTCTTTCTTTATTCTTTTAACTTCTTTATATTCCTTTAAGTATTCCTCTAAAACATCGCTGTTTCCCGCGAAGCTGTCTAAATAATCTATATGGAATTTTGGGTTTAAAAGTGCCTGATTATCGCTCTGGCCGTGGATATCAATTAAATATGTGCCTATCTCTTTAAGCTGTGCCACAGGGCAGGTCATTCCGTTTACACGGCACACATTCTTACCCTCTGTATTTATCTGTCTTGAAACATAAAGTTCGTTATCTTCAACATCAATCCCAAGTTCGTCAGTTATTTTTTCTGCTAATCTGTCATCTATGTCAAAAATACCGTTTACAACTGCTTTTTCTTCTCCTGTACGGATTAAATCTTTAGGTGTTTTATTACCCAGAAGCATATTTATAGAGTCAATCAAAATAGACTTGCCTGCACCTGTTTCGCCTGTAAGAGAATTAAAGCCCTTTTCAAACTCAATTCTTGCTTCGTCTATTACTGCTATATTTTTAATATGCAATTCTCTGAGCATTTTCGCACCTTCTTTCTACTTTATCTTTCGTCCAAGTACCTCAAAAAAGTTATTGTCATCAATCTCAATCAGCTTAAGTCTTAACGCTGACCTTGTTATTTCAACTGTGTCATCATTTTCAATGGTTTTTACAGTTTTTCCGTCTGCTGTGAGCACAGGCTTTGTCCTGTATGGAGGAACAATTTTTACCTCTACCCTGCAATCCGGCGGGATTACCATTGACCTTGCGTCAAGGCTGTGGGGACAGATTGGAGTTATTAAAATTCCGTCCATTTTCGGATGGATTATCGGGCCTCCTGCAGACAAGGAATAGGCTGTAGAGCCTGTTGGAGTAGAGAAAATTACTCCGTCTGCAGAGTACTCCCCTGCCTTTTGTCCGTCGATATAAATTTCAAGGGAAACCATTCTTGAAATGTCACCCCTTATTACCATATCGTTAAGGGCGTTCACTTCCTCTTTTCCGTTTATTTTCCCTGAAAGCATCATTACATCTTTAGTCTTAAAATCACTTAAAATGTTCTTGATTTTCTCTATGTCAGCCTTTTCAATCTGTGATAAAAAGCCTAAATTTCCAAAGTTGATTCCGATAATCGGTGTGTTTGTTCTTGCGGCCTCTCCGGCAATTTCAAGGATTGTGCCGTCGCCGCCTATTACTACTGCAACATCATAACCCTCAAGGCTTTTGCCGTAGTCAATTATTTCTGCTTCCTCTGAAGCAAGGTATTCCTTTACCTTATTTGAATAAATAAGTTCAGGATCCTTTGTTAAATTTGGAATTACTGCAATTTTCATAGAATCATCTCCTTTTAGAGATTTAATTTATGTGAGTCTTCTACTATCTTGTCTATATCAATTTCTGCCGATGGGGCATCTGTTTTCTTTATGTGCATTAAATATTCTATATTGCCCTCAGGGCCTTTTATCGGGGAATAATCAAGGTTTAAGATTGTAAAACCTATTTCCTCTGTAAAGGCAAAGGTATTTCTTATTACCTCTTTATGTACCTCAATATCCCTTACTACGCCTTTCTTTCCAACCTTTTCTCTGCCTGCCTCGAACTGTGGCTTGATTAAACAAATTCCTTCGCCATTTTCCTTAAGGAGCGAATATGCAACGGGAAGCACCAGCTTTAAGGAAATAAAAGACACGTCAACTGAGAAAAAGTCAAGGTCATCTTCTATATCATCTCTTGTGACATTACGGATATTTGTCCTCTCCATATTCACAACTCGTTCGTCATTTCTTAAACTCCAGGCAAGCTGTCCGTAGCCTACGTCAACGGAGTAAACTTTTATTGCACCGTTTTTAAGCATACAGTCTGTGAAACCGCCTGTGGAGGCTCCTATATCCATACAAACCTTATTTTCAGGTGTCAGGTCAAAGTTCTTTATTGCTTTTTCAAGCTTAAGTCCGCCACGGCTTACATATTCAAGAGTCTTACCCCTTACCTCTATGTTTTCAGTTCCGTTTATCATATCCCCTGCCTTCATGGCTTTCTGGTTATTTATGAAAACCTTGCCCTCCATAATTAAGGACTGGGCGTTTGTTCTGCTTTTAGCATATCCGTTTTCTGTCAGGAAAACGTCAAGTCTGACTTTTGCCATCTATTTCACCAATTCTTTAATAGTTTTATATACAGACTCTGCATTCAGTCCGTATCTTTCCTTTATCTCATTTATTGTGCCCTGAAGAACAGCTTCGTCTTTATAGGCAAAGTCATAAACCTCTCCGCCTGTTATTCTTCGGATTGTGTCTGCAAAACCGCCGATTTCTGTGTTTTCTTCAAGAACAAAAATCTTTTTATCCCTATACTTTTCATAAAAGTCCTTATTTACAGGCTTTACAAATCTTGGATTTACAACTTCGGCTATTATTCCGTCTTCTTTAAGCATTTTCGCAACCTCTTCGGCTGTTTCAGTCATTGTGCCAACGCCGATTAAAACCAAATCTTCTCCCTCAGTTATAACCTGCGGAGTATTATCCTTAATTTCTTTCTTTTCACCCTGACGCTTTGCCTCGCCTCGTGGGTATCTTATTGCAACGGGACCTGTGCATACATTTACTGCATAATCAAGCATTGCTTCAAGCTCGTCAGCATCCTTTGGAGCTAAAACTGTCATATTCGGAATATGACTTAAATATGACAAATCATAAATCCCCTGATGGGTTTCTCCGTCATTACCTACCGCGCCTGCTCTGTCAATTGCAAATACAACATGAGCCTTCTGGAGAGCTGTATCGTGGATTATCTGGTCATAGGCTCTCTGTAAGAATGTGGAATACACTGCAAAAACAGGTGTATATCCCGACAGTGCAAGACCTGTGGCAAAGGTAACAGCGTGTTGTTCAGCAATTCCCACATCGTAAAATCTGTCCCTGAACTGTTTTCGGAACTTCATAAGGCCTGTACCCTCAGGCATAGCCGCTGTTATTCCAACGACTTTATCATTCTTCTCTGCTATTTCCACTATTTTTTCACCGAAAACTGTTGAATAGGTTTCCTCTGTTTTGCACAAACATTCTCCGTTTTCAGCATTAAATTTCCCTATTCCGTGGAACTTAGACGGATTTTCTTCTGCAAATTTATAGCCCTTACCCTTTACTGTATGAATATGGATACAAACGGGCTTTCCTCTTTTCTTTGCCCTGTTAAACATAAATTCCATATCCTCTATGTTATGTCCGTCGATTGGGCCCATATATTCAATTCCTAAATTTTCGAAAACCTCGTTCTTGAAAATTATATTTTTAATTCCCTTTTTAAAATCAATAATCTGAAGTTCAAGCCACTTTCCCAAAATAGGAGTATGTCTTAAAATTCTTTTTATTCTGTCCTTGAAATTATAATAACCTGCATTGGAGCGAATCTGTGTCAGCTTCTTTGAAAGACCTCCGACATTTTTAGAAATGGAAATTCCGTTATCATTAAGAATTATAATCAGCGGAGTCTGGGACGCACCCGCCTGGTTCATAGCCTCGTAAGCCATTCCTCCTGTCATAGCACCGTCTCCGATAACTGCAACTGCGCAAGCGTCATCACCGGAGAGTCTGTTTGCCTCTGCAAAACCAAGTGCCGCTGAAATGGAAGTTGAGCTATGGCCTGTATTAAAGGAGTCAGCTATATTTTCATCTCTTTTTGGAAAGCCTGAAAGTCCGCCGTCCTGTCTTAAAGTATCAAAGGCATCCTTTCTGCCTGTCAAAATCTTATGTACATAGGCTTGGTGTCCCACATCCCACACAATTTTATCCTTTTCAGCGTCAAAAACTCTGTGGAGTGCAATAGTAAGTTCTACTGCACCGAGGTTTGAGGACAGATGTCCCCCTGTCTTTGAAACCTTTTCTATAAGGAAATCCCTGATTTCCTGTGCAAGAATCTTAAGCTCTTCTTTATTCAGTTTCTTTAAATCCTCAGGCTTTTTTACCTGACTTAAAATTCCCATAATTTATCCCTATTTTTCCTTACTGAAAACTGAAAGCACCTTTGCCGCCGTAAACACAATATTCTTTGAATTATTTATAGCAAAGCTCTTTCCCATTGCCTTTCCGCCTACTGTAAGTCCCGCAACCAGCGCTGTTACAACAAGGTCGAAAACAAATTCCTTTGTATTTCCCATATTTACAGCCATATGGGCAATTACTGCGGCTGAGGCTGAACCACTTATAATTCCGCAGATATCACCTATAACATCATTACAAAAGTTCGATACCTTATCCCTTGCCTTTATAAGCTTAAGCGCTCTTTTAGCACCCTTTATATGTCTTGTAGCCATTGCGTTAAAAGGGGCTTCCTCTGCCGCTGTTACAGCAACGCCAATCATATCAAAGATAATTCCCACCAAGATTATGAGAAGAAGTATTAAAACTGCAACAAAATTATTTACTTTTTCCAAAACCTCTCCTGATACAACAGCAAAAACCATTGCAAGAGAAAAGGTCAGTATAAATGTCTTAAGTATCCAGAAATTATTCTTTTTTTCCTGGGTTTGTTTGTTCTTCAAAATAAAACCTCTTTTAAAATTCCTCTTAAGGGTAGCACGCATAGTAAATCTTGCGTCATAGGTTCGGTTGGATTTCCCGAAGGTGCACCAAGCTGTCGCCAGCAAGTCCGTTTCCGATTACGCACCAGCAAACGGTGTTACCACTCGTTTTACCGAATTGCCACTCAGTACGCACCTTAATCCTATGCGTGGCTCTTTCGACCAGTCTAGGAGTTTTCCCCGACGAACTCAACTTGTTCTTAGACTCTTTTGCAAATATGGTTTTGTAAAGCTATAATTCCCCTTTGCTGGCCGGCAAAGGAAAATCTGTCAGTCCTCCTCCATACCCACTCAAGTCAGGCTACGCTGTCCACAACACAACTTTCATTGCACCGCATGACAGGTTTCATCCTAATACGTATAATGCAGGACTAAGGGGACGTACCCCATAATGCACTGCAAAACACGGTCATAGGTCTCCACGGAAAATGGGTCAACGCCCGCATGCCATTGCGGATCGCCCAAAGTCCTTAACTCCCAGCACATACCCCCAACTGGGCGTTGGCAGCACGCACCAGAAACTTCATCGATATGCCCTTCGGCGGATTTTTAGGCCCGCCCTGGGAACAAAAAAGTTCGACTAGAATACTGTTACCCTTAGCATAACATTATACCCTATTTTCTTAATATTGTCAAATAAAAAACAGTCCGACCGGGCGTCTTCTCACAGGGGGAAGTCAATTTGGATTTGAATATAAAAAACCCCTTGCAATACTAAGTATTGCAAGGGGTTATATTATTTATTCAAACATTGCTTGAAACACAGCATTTTGGATGGCGGACAAGATAAAAAACGCAGTTAATCCTTTGTGGATTGACGAGGCTTTTTTCGCAGTACGACGCCGAAATGCAAAGTTTCAAGTTGGCTTATCCCCGTGAGAAGACGCCCATTTTGGACTGTTTATAAGCTTTTTCCGGCTCTTGGATGAGCCTTATTATATACATCTTTCAGTCTTTTACTCGCTATCTCTGAATAAATCTGTGTAGAAGATATATCAGAGTGACCTAAAAGCTCCTGAATGGACTTTAAATCTGCACCATTTTCAAGAAGATGGAGCGCAAAAGAATGTCTTAAAGTATGAGGTGTAATCTCCTTTGGAATTCCTGCCTCATCCTTATATTTTTTGAGAATTTTCCAGAAGCCCTGTCTTGACATTCTCTTTCCGTTAATATTTACAAAAAGAGCCTTTACACTTTCATCAAAGCACAAAATATTTCTTGATTTATCAAGATAATCCTTAACCGCCTTAATTGCCTCAGCGTAAATCGGCACAACTCTTGCTGTACCGTTACCTGCACAGTTTATATAACCGATTTTAAGGTTAATATCATCCAAATCAAGAGAAATCAGCTCTGAAACCCTTAAGCCTGTGGCGTAAAGCACTTCAAGCATTGCCTTATCTCGACAGCCCTTTGGCTCGTCTGTTTTTGGCATCGAAAGTAAAACTTCTACCTCGGGACCTGTTAAGGTTGTAGGCAAAGTCTTTTCTTTCTTAAGGGAACGGATATTGAAAGTCGGGTCGTCGCTGACTTTCTTCTTTCTCATAAGATAGATATAAAAAGAACGAATTGAGGCAAGATTACGGGAAACTGTGGCAGGGGACATTCCCTCTTCCTGCATCCTGTTCATATATGTAAGAATTTCTGTATTATTCAGGGAAAGATAGTTTAATTTATATTCCTTCATGTACTCTGCAAACCTTAACAAATCACGTCTGTATGAGCTTAAAGTGTTCTGGGACGCTCTCTTCTCTTCAGCTAAAAATTTAAGATATTTTACTACTGTTTTCTCCATATCCGCCCTCCTTTCTATATCATTATCATTGTTTTTAAAAAATACGGAATTACATATCCGTCAAGGAAACTGCATACTGTGCCCACTAAACAGGCAACAAAAAAAGCGACAACAATTTTCATCCGAAATTTCGTGTCGTTTCTCAAAAGTGATGTTTTTCCTGCATTTTCCATACAAAAAGAATAATATACTGCCAGCAAAGGCAAAAATATAATATTCACAGGGAAAACCGACAGGAACAGATATAAAATTCCTTTTACTCCAAGGGCTCTGAAAATAAAGGCTGAAGTAAATCCCAGCCTGAAGCACTTGGCAAGAATAAAAATTCCTCCCAGGGGCAGAAGATATATACTCAGCCCTGTGATAAATATCATTATAAGTATCTTTATATTTCCGTAGAGAGAGGATAAAAACACCTGGGATTTATCTACTCCCTCAATGGAATATACAGACATAAAATTCCTTACATATTCGCGGAGTTCTGTTGATTTCGCCTCTTCCATAAGTCCTGCGTAAACTGCGCCGATACTTATAAACAAAATCATAAGAGCTCCCACAAGATAAGAAAATTTTTTGTTTTTTAAAAGGGTCTTTTGTGTTAAAAATTTCATTTTACGGCCTCCTCATACTTAATAATATGAGGCATGTCCGAAAAAATGCTTTTTACTTGGACATTTCTTCTGCCTTTTCAACGCAGGCAGTAACTGCAGACTGGATTGTTGCCCTGAACTGATTTTCTTCAAGGCTTGCTACAGCTGCGATTGTTGTTCCGCCAGGGGAACATACGTCATCCTTTAATTTTTCAGGGTGTTCTCCTGTTTCAAGAACCATTTTTGCAGATCCCTCCACCGCTTTGGCAGCGAGGCGGATTGCTGTTGCTTTCGGGAGACCATACTTTACTCCCGCATCAGCCATTGCATCAATAAACATATAAACATAAGCCGGACTGCTTCCGTGAAGAGCTGTGGCAATATTTATATATTTTTCATCAAGGACCAATGATTCACCAACAGAGTTAAAAATCTTTTCAACGATTTTTACATCTTCCTCTGTCATATTTTTGTTAGGGCAAAGAACCGCCATTCCTGAATTTACCTTGGCAGGTGTGTTTGGCATAACTCTTATAAGTTTTACACTCTTTCCAAACATATCTTCAAGGGAAGATACTGTTTTTCCTGCAGCGATTGATATAAAAATTTTATTTTCTGTATCTTCAATTTCACCAATTACTTTTTCAAGAATATTTGGTTTTACTGCAAGAACAATTACATCTGCTTTTAAGGCAGTTTTATTGTCTGTATCAGTTGTTACACCTGTTTCGGAAAGTTTATTAAGAGAGTCCTGATTCCTGTCGCAGACAATAATATCCCCTGAAGCAAAATTCCCTGAAGATATCATTCCTTTAACTATGGCAGAACCCATATTTCCTGCACCGATAAATCCTATTTTCATTTTAGCATTCACCCTTTAAATACTTCTCTATTCTGTTAAGTCCTTCTTCGATTGTTTCCATTGATGTTGCATAGGAAAGTCTTGCATAACCATCAATTCCGAAGCCTTCACTTGGAACTAAAGCTACAAGCGCCTTTTCAAGCATATCATCACACATCTCACTTGCTGTGCTGATAACCTTTCCGTAGTATTCCTTACCTAAAACATTCTTAAGGTTAATAAATACATAGAAAGCACCGTTTGGCTTTACACAGCTAATGCCCTCAATCTTTGAAATTCTTTCAACCATATAGTCGCGTCTCTTGATATATTCATCAAACATAACTTTAACTGAGCTCTGGTCACCGTTTAAGGCTTCCACAGCCGCAGCCTGTGCTATTGAGTTAGGGTTTGATGTGGCGTGGCTCTGGAGATTTCCCATTGCCTTTGCAAGAGCCGCACTGCTGGCTGTATAACCAATTCTCCAGCCTGTCATAGCATAAGCCTTTGCTAGACCGTTTACGATAATTGTCTTTTCCTTAATGTCTTCACCTAAAGTTGCAATATTTGTATGAGTTCCCTCATAAACAAGCTTTTCATAGATTTCGTCGAAAACAACATAAATATCCTTTTCAACTACAACCTTTGCAATTTCTTCAAGCTCTTCCTTTGTGTAAACCATACCTGTTGGGTTACTTGGAGAGTTAAGAATTAAAGCTCTTGTTTTATCTGTTATAGCATCCTTGAGTTCTTCTGCTGTGAACTTAAAGTCATTTTCTTCCGTTGTGTTAAGATAAACAGGCTTGCCGTCTGCCATCTTTACCATTTCAGGATAGCTTACCCAGAATGGCGCAGGGATAATAACCTCATCCCCTGGTTCACAAATACACATAAAGATATTTGTGAGGGAATGCTTACCACCGTTACTTATAACAATATTTTCAGGCTTATAGTCAAGCCCTAAATCTCTCTTGAACTTTGCACAAACTGCTTCCTTAAGTTCAACTGTACCTGAAGCCGGTGTATATCTTGTAAAACCTTCCTCAATAGCCTTAATTCCGGCTTTCTTTATATTTTCAGGGGTCTCAAAATCAGGTTCGCCTGCACCGAAGCCAACCACCGGAATACCCTGTTTCTTCATCTGTTTGAATTTTGCGTCCAGCGCCAGTGTAGGTGATGGACTGATTTTCTTTGCTTTTTCTGAAATAAACGGTTGCATATACTGCCTCCCTATAATAAAATCATAACGCTTTATTTTAATACATATTGACGAAAATTGCAATATTTTTTTATAAATTTGCTGAATTTTCTTTTAAAACTCTTAAAAAGTTTCCAAAAACTATCTTTTCGCCAACCTCTTTCCCATATTTCTTATAAATTGCCTCAGTGAGATTTTTCATTGACTCAATTCCAGTCATCCCCTCGGGCAGTCTTTCCATTCCGTCAAAATCACTACCAAGACCTACATTTTCTTCTCCGCCTGAGGCTATTATATAGTCGATGTGCTCTAATATTTTATCAGTTGTGCAATTTTCTTCCGAGAGAAAATCGGCATAGAAGTTCACTCCGATTACCCCTCTGTTTTTTATGATTGCTTTAATCTGTTCATCCTCCAGATTTCTTGGGTGATTACACAGGCTTTTTACGCAGGAATGAGATGCTATAACGGGTTTTTCTGTTATGGCAAGTGTGTCCCAAAAGCCCTGAACTGAGATATGGGACAGGTCAATTATTATCCCTTTTTTATTCATTTCTTTAACGAGTTTTTTCCCGAAAGCTGTCAGTCCCAAGCCCTTATCCGAAGTTATACTATGGGAAATTTCATTATTATGATTCCATGTAAGTGTTATAATTTTTACGCCTTTTTCGGCGTATTCTTCAAGGTTTTCAAGGCTTCCCATAAGTGCCTCTCCGCCCTCTATCGAGAGGATTGAGTTTATCTTTCCTTCTTGTATTTCATTGGCGTTTTTACACCTGTTTATGCCGTTTTTTTCTGTTTCTTCCATATAAACAGAAATAATTTTATCCACATGCTCTTTTGGGGTGCAAGTGATTTCGTCTGTATCTACAAAGGCGGCGAAAACCTGTATATACTCGCCGAATTTTTCAAGGCGTTCCATATCAATATGGAGATTGTTTTTCCTGAAACTACAACCCTGTTTCATAACCTCATACATTGTGTCCGAGTGTGCGTCAAATATCATACTTAGCCTCCAAACGCATTCTTTATATAGTTTATGTCAGGTGCGCCTGTTTCGTTTATTAAAACTTCAATTACATCAAATCTTATATCGCCTTCATAGTTTTTGTCCGTCATCCACTTAAGGGCTGTTTTAATTATTTTTTGCTGTTTTTTATAATTTACTGCCTCGGCAGGTGTGCCAAAAATATATGAGGACCTTGTTTTTACCTCGATAAAGGCTACTGTGTCGCCCTCTTTGGCTATAATATCAATTTCGCCGATTTTATTCTTATAATTTTTATCAAGAACCTTTATTTTGTTTGCTTTCAGGTATTCACAGGCAAGATTTTCACCTGTTTTTCCAAGGTTCTTCCTATACATATCCTTAAACATTTTTACGCCTTTCCCAGCACCTTATCTGTCATAAATGACTTTCTGTGGACTTCTGTTACGCCGTATTTCTGTATAGCCTCGCAGTGTGCCTTTGTGCCATAACCCTTATGCTTTTCAAAGCCGTACTGTGGGTATTCTTCTGCCATTTTTGTCATAAGTCTGTCCCTGCTGACCTTGGCTAAAATTGAGGCTGCAGCTATGGTCTGGGACTTGGCATCGCCCTTAATTATATAGCTATATGGGATTTCATAAGGCTTATTATCGTTGCCGTCAACAATAACGTAATCTGCAGGAACCTGAAGGCTTTTTACTGCCTCTGCCATAGCGTAATCTGTGGCTTCCTTTATGTTGATTTTGTCGATAAGTTCAGGGCTTGCGTACTGGATTGAATAGGCAACTGCACTATTTATAATTTCATCAAAAAGCTTTTCTCTCTTTTTCTCTGTAAGCTTTTTTGAGTCATTTATGCCCTCAATTACAAGTCCCTCGGGAAGAATAACTGCGGCAGCACAAACGGGGCCTGCAAGAGGGCCTCTGCCTGCTTCGTCTACTCCTGCTATATTTTTATATCCTTTTTCGTACAAATCATTTTCAATCTCAAACATATTTTTCTCCTATAAAAAAGATGCCTGTATTTCAAGGCATCAGAATTATTTTTCAGGTGGGGTTTCAAGTGATATTCTTCCGATTCGGGCTGAACGGAAATCGTCAAGGACAAGGTTTGACGCACGCATCATATCTACATTTCCTCCTGATATCATACAGCCTCGTTTCCTGCCTATTTCCTCTAACAAATCATAGGCATCGAAATCCTCTGTGTTTTCAATTTTATATCTTGTGTCTAACATCTCGCTATAATATTTCTGCAAGAATTTAAGGAGGAAAAATGCAAGTTCTTCTACATCAATAATCTCGTCCTTAATTCCGCCTGTGTATGCGATTTTTCGCGCTGTAAGCGGGTCTTCAAACTTCGGCCACAAAATTCCAGGTGTGTCAAGAAGCTCATATTTCCCCGCAATTCTTATCCACTGCTTTGTCTGGGTAATTCCTGGTCTGTCCCCTGTTTTAGTGGCTGCCCTGCCTGAAATTCGATTGATAAATGAGGATTTTCCAACGTTTGGAATTCCCACAATCATCATTCTTACGGCGTGGCGCTGTATTCCTCTTGCCTCGTCCTTTAAGAACTTTTCTTTCAGCACCGTTTCGATACATCTTCCACGCTCTTTTACGCCAAAACCGCTCTGGCTATCCGCAAGCATTGCACAAAGGTTTCTGTCTCTGAAATACTTTATCCACTTTTTATTTGTTTCTTCATCAGCCATATCGCACTTATTAAGCACAATAATTCTTGGCTTATTTTTAACTATTTTATCTATTTCGGGATTTCTCGATGCAAGAGGCAATCTTGCATCAACAAGCTCTATGACAACATCAACAAGCTTTAAGTTTTCCGTTATCATTCTTCTTGTTTTCGCCATATGTCCCGGAAACCATTGAAGTTGCATAAGCTAATCCTCCTTTTTATAATGTTCCCATATCATTTAACGGCCAGAATCTGAATACTGCCTCTCCCATAATCTCTTCTTCTGGGATTGGTCCTAAATCACGGCTATCTCGGCTATTATCTCTATGGTCGCCCAAGGCAAAAACATAGCCCTCAGGTATTACAAGAGGGTGTTCCTCATCGTATTCGCCCTCTAAAATCAGTCTTGAGAAGTATCCCTCAGGGTTTGATGTTGGGCCCTGTGTATAGTCTTCCTCAATAAGCTCGCCGTTTACATAGATTTCGCTGTTTGCAAAATCAATATATACTGTGTCACCGCCAACTGCGATTACTCTCTTTACATAAGGTCTGTTTGGGTCCTGGGCAGGCTCGAAAATAATAACATCTCCGCGCTCAGGCTCATAGAAAAGCTTATTTACATAGAGTCTGTCGCCGTCATAAAGAGTCGGCTCCATACTTGCACCCGACACCTTTACAAGTGTCAGAACAAAGTTTCTGAGCACCATTGCGATAACTACCGCTATAACAATTGAGAAAACCCAGTCAAGAAGTTCTTTCTTCCAGTTGGTTTTCTTCTCTGCTTCTTCGTTTTCTACTTCATTTTCTACTTCAGGAATGTTCATTTCTTCCATAACGATTTTCCTCCATATAGAAATTACAGTGGTGACCTAAAAGACCACCACTGCGGAATTCAATGTTAAATTTTTTCCTTAACTTTAGCTGCCTTACCAACTCTTTCACGAATGTAGAAGAGCTTAGCACGTCTAACTTTACCTCTTCTTGAAACTTCAATCTTATCAATTTTTGGTGAGTTAACAGGGAATGTTCTTTCAACACCTACACCGTAAGATACACGTCTTACTGTAAATGTTTCCTGAATACCACCGTGGTTCTTCTTGATGATTGTTCCTTCA
>JAGAIJ010000070.1 GCA_017626595.1 Clostridia bacterium
ATATCTTTATTCTAAAGTATATTACCGCTTTATCACTGTTTACTTTTCAAACATCACTTATTGTCGACTTGCGACAACTTCACCATTGTATCACGGAAACTCCTTATTGTCAAGAGCTTTTTAAAACTTTTTTTAAAAATTTTTTAAGTTCTTTTCTTGAGGTCGTTTCACGCGACAACTTCTATAAGATATCACTATTTATCACATTTGTCAATACTTTTTTCCAAATTTTTTCATAAATTTTTAAAAAAATTAAAAACGGCCTATTTCCCGTGGAAATAAACCGTTTTTCTTCCTATAATATAATACAAATTAAGCCGCCGCTGCCTTCGTTTATAATTCTTGTAAGTGTTTCCCTCAGCTTTATTCTTGCATCTTCCGGCATATGATACAATTTATTATTTAATCCCTCATTCACAAGTTCATGGAGTGACTTTCCGAAAATATTGCTCTGCCAGATTGCCTTAGGGTCATTTTCAAATTCGTTAAGGAGATAATGTACAAGCTCCTCGGACTGTTTCTCTGTTCCCACAATCGGGCTTACCTCTGTTTCGATATCTGCCCTTATGAGGTGGAGTGATGGGGCTGACGCTTTAAGTCTTACGCCGAAGCGGCTGCCCTGTTTTACTATTTCAGGCTCTTCCAGAGTTAAATCTGTTATCTCAGGAGTTACTATGCCGTAGCCTGTTCTTTCTACATCGCTTAAGGCTACTGCTATCTTATCATACTCCTTCTTTACTCCTGCAAGATCCATAAGGAGTTTCATTATGTCTCCCTCATTCTCCGCCTTAAAGCCTGTTTGTTCATCAATCATTCTGTAAAACAGTTCCTTTGGTGTGTTAAGATGAAGAATTGCTGTGCCGTCGGCAGGATTTACGGAAACATATCCGTTATCATCAAAGAACTCTTCCTTTTCAAGATTTTCCGCAAAAGCCTTTATGTCTGAAATCTTATTTATTTCGCCTGTGGCATTCACTATTGCCTCTCTTATTCCCTTTTTCAGCCAGTTATCATCATCAAGCATCTCAATCCAGTCAGGAATTTCAATTCCTATTTCTTTTACAGGAAATTCAAAAAGCATTTTTGCCATTATGTCTTCCAAAGCATCAGCTGTCATTTCAAGGCAGTTTACAGGAATTACCGAAACACCGTATTTTTCTTCCATTTTCTCTGCAAGATTTATTGTGTCTTCACTGTATGGGTCGGCACTATTGAGAAGGACTACAAAAGGCTTTCTTATATCCTTAAGCTCTCCTATAACCCTTTCTTCCGCCTCTTCATATTCTGCTCTTGGAATATCAGTTATACTTCCGTCTGTGGTTACAACTATTCCCACTGTGGAATGGTCGTTTATAACCTTTCTTGTGCCCAGCTCTGCGGCGTCCTTAAACTCCATAGGTTTATCCGACCAAGGTGTCATTACCATTCTCGGATTTTCGTCCTCAATCTGTCCCATGGCACTGTCAACTACATAGCCTACACAGTCAATCATTCTTACCTTTGCATGAGCGTCCTCACCTACAGGAATTTCAACTGCTCTTTCAGGAACGAACTTTGGCTCTGTTGTCATTATTGTTCTTCCCCCTGCACTTTGAGGAAGCTCATCCATAGCTCTGTTCCTTTTATACTCATTCTCAATATTAGGAATTACAACTGTATCCATAAACCTTTTTATAAAGGTGGATTTTCCTGTCCTTACAGGGCCTACAACTCCTATGTAAATATCACCCTGTGTCCTTCCTGCTATATCCTTATAAATATTATTCATAAAAATTCCTCCATAGCTTTTCTTGTTTTAAGTCTATGAAGGAATTTTACTTTTATGATTGTTTGTCTGTATTTTATTTTTTATTTGCCTAAAACTTCGTCAATTATATCACAGGCTATACCCACAAGCTCTCCGCAAGGTCTCTTCTTATAATACTCATCTGTCCTTTTTTCAGGGTTCGGATTGTTATGTACTGTGTCTGTCAGTCCCAAAAGTTCTCTGCAATATATTGAGCCGTTTTCTTCTTTAAACTTTTCGGCAAGTTTCTGGACTGTTTCATAATTTTTAACCTTGGACTGTCCGTCCTTTGGGTCGGTCTGTCCGTTTTCCAGACCTGCTACCATAAACATCCCCGAAACTGCTCCGCAGACCTCTCTCATTCTGCCCATTCCTCCGCCAAAGGAAGATGCAATCATCAAAGCCTGTGTTTCATCCATTCCGTAGTCCTGGGCGTAGGCTAAAAAAACTGCCTGGGCACAGTTATAGCCCTCCTTAAAAAGTTCCATAGCTTTCTCTCTTTTAGTCATTTTATCACCTCTGTTTTATGATTTTATTATAGCCTACTGTGTCTGTCTCTGTCAACAAACAAAATCTTGATTTTTTTGGCAAATTATGATATTATTTTTTCATACTATGTATAAAGGAACAAATTTATGAAAGACAATCCCATTATAAACCATTTACTTGCATCCTTTACCATCTTTGTATGGGGGATTACGTTTGTCTGCACAAAGCATCTTGAATATCATTTTTCTGCACTTGAAATTTTATTTATAAGATATTTTATTGCATATTTTGCCCTTTGGATACTTTGTCCGAAGTTTATGCCTTTCAAATCCTTTAAGGATGAGCTTTACATTTTTGGAGCATCTCTTTCAGGAGCATCACTTTATCAGTACCTTGAAAATTTATCGGTTGTATATACAAGTCCATCAAGCGTTTCATTTATTACTGCAATCGCACCAATCTTTACTGCACTTCTGGCTCACAAATATCTTGGGGAGAAGCTTACCGTAAAGCTTATGGTGGGTATGTTTATATCCCTTGTGGGTGTATTCTTTATCTGCTTTGGTGATGCGCACAAGATTGAAACAGGACTTCTCGGGGACATAATTATTTTCTGCACCGTTTGGCTTTGGGCAATTTATTCTGTGCTTATTAAAAAGCTGTCCGAAAAGGGCTACACGGGTTTTCAGCTTACAAGAAGAATTTTCTTCTATTCCCTTTTAAGTATGATTCCTTTTATGCTTTTTAAGGAAAAACCTATGGACTATTCAGGCTTTACAGGACTTAACACATTCTTCCTGTTCTTCCTTGGCTTTTTTGCATCAGCTCTTTGCTTTGCAACCTGGAACAGGTCTGTGGAAACCCTTGGGGCTACTACCTCAAGCAAGTACCTTTTTGTTATGCCTGTTATAACCCTTGTGTGTCAGGCTTTCTACGACAGCTCTGCTATCGGCATCTACGCCCTTTTAGGTATGTTTATTACCCTTTTGGGAATTGGAATTACTGAATTTGATTTAAAGAGGATTAAAAAATGAGTATATTAAACGTTGAAAATGTCAGCCACGGTTTTGGCGGACGAACAATTTTAGAGAACGCATCATTCAGACTCTTAAAGGGCGAACATATCGGTCTTGTAGGTGCTAACGGCGAGGGAAAATCTACTTTCCTTAACATCATCACAGGAAAATTACAGCCTGACTCAGGTAACATTGAATGGTGCAAGCACATTACAACAGGCTATCTCGACCAGTTTTCTACTCTTGAAAAAGGCAAGACAATCCGCGATGTACTTCGTGACGCATTCATCCACCTTACAAAGCTTGAAGAGGAAATGCTTGCAATCTATGACAAGATGGGCGAGGCTTCCCCTGAGGAACTGGAAGATCTTATGGCTGAAGTAGGGGACATCCAGGACATCCTTGAAACCTCTGGCTATTACGTTATTGACAGTAAAATCAACGAATGCGCCAACGGTTTAGGTCTTGGGGAAATCGGTCTTGAGCGTGATGTAACTGAACTTTCAGGGGGACAGAGAGCAAAGGTTCTTCTTGCTAAGCTCCTCCTTGAAAATCCTATGATTCTTATCCTCGACGAGCCTACAAACTTCCTTGACGAAAACCACATTGTATGGCTCAAATACTTCTTACTTAACTATGAAAACGCATTCATTCTTGTATCCCACGACATTCCGTTCTTAAACGATGTAATTAACGTTGTATATCACGTGGAGAATGCAGTTTTAACACGCTATACAGGTAACTATCACGATTTTGAGCGTATGTATGACTTAAAGAAAAAACAGCTTGAGCAGGCATACAACAAACAGCAGAAGGAGATTGCCGACCTGACTGAATTTGTAAACAGAAACAAGGCGAGGGCTGCTACCGCTACTATGGCACGTTCAAGACAGAAACAGCTTGATAAAATGGACATTATCACTCTTGCACCTGAAAAGCTCAAGCCAAGTTTTTCATTTAAGTCTGCAAGAACAACGGGGCGTGTTGTTATCGAGGCAAAGGACCTTGTTTTAGGCTATGACGAGGCTCTTACATCCCCAATCAACCTCCTTGTTGAACGAAACAAGAAGATTGCTATTAAAGGAACAAACGGTATCGGAAAATCTACACTCCTTAAAACCTTACTTGGCATCATTCCTCCTTTTGAGGGGACTGTTGCCCGCGACCAGTTCATTGAGCTTGGCTACTTTGAACAGGAGGAAAGTGCATCCGACAGAACTGCCCTTGACGAAATGTGGGCTGAATATCCATCCCTTACTAACGCTGAAATCCGTGCGGCTCTTGCACGATGCGGTCTTACAACAGAACACATCACTACACAGATGAGAGTTCTCTCCGGTGGTGAAAACGCAAAGGTACGCCTTTGTAAGCTTATGAACAGAGAAATCAATCTCCTGGTTCTTGACGAACCTACAAACCATCTTGACATTTACGCTAAAGAGGAGCTTTCAAAAGCTGTTAAGGAATTTAAGGGGACTGTTATTCTCGTTAGCCACGAGCCTGAATTCTATCAGGGGGTTGTGGACGAAGTTATTAACCTTGAAAATGTATCAAATAAACTAATATAAAATTTCACAGGAGGTAAAAATTATGTGGAAAGATTTTAAAAAATTTATTTCAAGAGGCAACGTAGTTGACATGGCTGTCGGTGTTATTATCGGTGGTGCTTTCGGTTCTATCGTTTCATCTCTCGTTAATGACATTATTATGCCTGTTATCGGCGTAATTACATCAGGTATGGACCTTAAGGCTATGAAGTTCGTACTCAGAGCTGCCGAAATGGACGGTGCAACAGTTGTTAAGCCTGAGGTTGCTATTACTTACGGTATGTTCATTCAGAACATTGTGAACTTCTTTATTATCGCTGCTTCAATCTTCGTTATGATTAAGTGCATCGAAAAGCTTCAGAAAAAGCAGGAGCCTGCTCCTGAACCACCAAAGGGTCCTACAACTGAAGAACTCTTAACTGAAATCCGCGACCTTATGAAGAAATAAGAATAAGAAAAAAGCCCTTGAGTTCAAGGGCTTTTTAATTTGTGAATTTTGTTATATCCTTTAGGGTCGGGGAGATTGCCATAGAGTTATTTGTCTCTAATATTGCAGAGGCTACGCCTACTACCTTGCCTGTGGCAGAAATAATCGGGCCTCCTGACACGCCGTTGGTTATAGGGATTGTCAGCATTGTAACATCTTTCCCATTAACCTTTGTATCAGGGGTTGAAACTACTCCGTCGCTTATAAAAATACTCTCTCCGTATGGAAAACCGATTACATAAACTTTTTCGCCGTAATCAGGAATTTCCTTACTTATTTCAAGATATGTATAATTTTCCGTCTTTTCCTTTATTCTTATTAAAGCTATATCGTTTTTTATATCTGTTTTAATTATCTCAAAGTTTCCGAGGCTTTCGTTTTCTCCGCCAAAGCCCTCTATCTCATCACATCTGCTTACCACATGGGCGGCAGTTAAGGCTGTCCCATTTTCGTCAATGAAAAAGCCTGTGCCTGACATCTGGGTTCTTCTTTCTTCGGATACTGCTTTTATGCGGAATACTGCGCCGTTATATGCTTCAAAAATTTCCTCCGCTGTTTTTACAGGGCTTGGTGTCTTCTCCGCCTTATTTGAGGTTGCAACCAGAACAAAAGACAATATTAAAATAAATCCTACTGTTTTTATGAAGGTTCTCATTTTATCTCCTCCACGTACATAATAATACTTTTTTTATCTCTTGTCAAATTTCATAATTAAAGGCGGATTGCTCCGCCCTTAATCTAATTTAAAAGATATATCATCCATGTGAGATAGCCTGCAAACATTATCCACAAAATATACGGTATCTGCAAAATTCCTGCCCATTTATCAATTCTGTAAAATTCATAGGCCATATAAATTACAAGCACAAGCAGGAATATAAGCCAGATAAACGCAAGTAAATAGGACTGCATATTAAAAAATATCAGCGTCCAGAAGAAGTTTACTATAAGCTGTATTCCGTAGATAAAAAGAGGAAAAACTTTCTGGTCTCCGCCCTTTATATACACCCTTGCTGAGCCTATTCCCATAAGCACAAAGAGTATGCTCCATACTATTGGGAAGACTGCACCAGGAGGGGCAAGGGGCGGTTTTACAATTTCCTCATATATGTCCATACTGTTTCTTGTGGCTAAAGCTGACAATCCACCAACTAAAAGGGGAATCAGTATTCCTATTACATAGGGTTTAATTTTTTTCCACATATAATCACCTCTATCCTATTCTATGTACTTTTTTATAAAAAATTCATTGGATAAAAGTGACCAGTTAGGCGGAAATCTCCGCATTATATTCCAGTAGCCTCCGCCACGGAGCTGAAGTTCCTTAATTAAATCAAGCTTTGCTTTAATTGACCTTACATCTTCAAAATAAACAATATGGTTTCTGTATTCAAAATAAGGTGCCATTGCTGTTTCGTCAAATTTAATCTCTGCACCTGTTCTTAAAGCTCTCATCACAGCCTCTTCATTTCCGATTGTTTCAGCCATTGTTACACCCTTTTCAAAAGGCAGAGGCCAGTCATAGCCATAGTTTGGTATTCCCAAAGTTATCTTTTCCTTTGGAATTTCAGTCAGGGCATACTCCGCCACCTGTCTTACATTGGGGATGGGTGCTACCGCCATTGGAGGCCCGAAGGTATATCCCCATTCATAAGTCATAATCAGCACTGTGTCGGCTATTTCGCCGATTGCCCTGTAATCGTGGGCCTCATAGAGCAGTCCTTTCTGGTCGGCTGAGGTTTTTGGGGCTAAATCCACATTGACGGTAAAACCGTAGGGCCTGAGCTGTGCAACTGAATTTTCAATAAAGCCAACAAAGGCGTTCTTATCCTCAGGCTTTATAAATTCAAAATCTATATCAAGTCCTGTGTAGCCCTTTGCCTGCATTGTGTTTATTATATTTGCAAGGACTTTATTCTGGAGGGCTGTATCATTAAACAGCTTTGAGGCATTTTCACTGCTGAAATTTCCTGTGCCTGTGATTGAGGACAACAGCAATATAGGTCTTGCTTTATAGAATTTTGCTGACGCCAAAAGAGGCTCATCATTTATTGTAATCAAACTTCCGTCCATATTAAATCCATAACCGAAGATTGTCAGTTCACTCAGGCACACAAGGGCACGGCTTAAAGTATTTAAATTTATATATGGGTAGGCGTAGCCGTTAAAATCTCCCTCTGTTGTACCCTGTTCTTCGTATTCTATAACCAGCGTTTCTCCCTCGTAAAGCGTTCTTCCAATCAATGTGGGGTTTCTCTGAAGAAGCTCAATTTCTGTTATGCCGTAGTTTTGTGATATGGAGAAAACTGTGTCTCCTCTGCTTACTCTATGGGTTATTTGGGGGCGCAAAATTAAAAGCGCCTGTCCTATAACAAGGGGCGTATTGGTATTCAATCCGTTTAATATTTCAATTCGTGTAGGTGTAACGCCGTATTCCCGTGCAATTTTGAAAATTGTATCGCCTTTTTTAACTACATATATCATTATTTCACCTCAATAGATTATACGAGGTTTAAAAAGAAAAATACCTCTCATAGAGAGGTATTTATTTCATTATATTTTTGTTTTTTGATGTGATTGCTCTGTGGAGTCTGCAGAACGGTAATAAACATGGAGCCTTTTTAAGGATTGGGTATCTGTCTTCCAGAAGGTAGCGTGGAAAATTATACATTTTCACAAGATTTTTAAGTTTTACCTTAAAACTTCTCTTTTCCATATTTTCCTTATTTTTTTCTGCTGTGCCCCGCCATGTACCCCGTGCAATTTCTTCTGCGTCCTGTCTGTATTTTTCAGGAAGCTCCTTACCCTCAAGCCAGAAATCTGCCAAAGCTAAAAGTTCATTATAGATTTCCGAAAGGTTTGCGTTTTTAATATATTTTTCAGCCTGTTTAGTATCAATTCTGTTTTTCAGTACCCACAAATCAACTATATTTTTAAGACCTATTCCGCCCTGCTTAAAATGCTTTGCTGTGTGACAGACCATATAAAAAAATATATCCTCATCTGTCATATAAAGGGTATGCTTCTTCCCCTCTTTTATCCGAAGGCGTTTCAGAATTTTTTTACATTCCTTTGCCTCGTCAAACTCCTCGTGGGCAAACTTATTATGAATCTCAAAAACCACAAGTCCGTCAATCTCGTATTCGTCATGTTCAAGTCCCTCTTCAAGCATTTCAAAGCCGAGATTTTTCATTATCTCACGGCTTTGCTTCATATACTCTGTTCCCACATAAATATCGCAGTCGCAGGATTCACGAAGGTCAGGCTCAGGATAAAATTTATCTATATCTTCACCCTTTAAAATAACATTTTCTATCCCTGCATCTTCAAAGGCGTTCCGCACTGCTTCCTTATGACTGTTGCGAAGTTTTTTAAATATCCTGTTTGTCTGAATCAGACTCAAAAGTCTCTTTGCAATTCCAGGGCCAACCTGTATTTTATTATCAAGCATTCCCTGTGCCATCAGACTTACAAGGGCGTGGCGCTTCGCATAGTCCACAAGCCTTTCTATTTCAATTTTCTCAGGCAATTCAGCCGGAGTTTTATCTATCGCGCTTCTTACAAGGGCACAGACTGTCCCTGCATACAACATAGCTTCGTTCATTTAATTAAAATGCACCTTTCCGATATGTTCTGCTATCTTTATTCTCTGTTATATGAGTATTGTCAGACTTCTATCTGTTTCCATACATTTTTTCGTAGTACTCTGTGTATTCACCTGAAATAATCTTCTCCCACCAGTCCTTATTTTCAAGGTACCAGTTTACTGTCTTTACAATTCCGTCGTCAAACTTTGTTTCAGGGAGCCAGCCAAGTTCATTATGAATCTTTGTCGGGTCGATTGCATATCTTAAGTCATGGCCCTTACGGTCTGTTACATAAGTAATTAAACTTTCAGGCTTACCCAAAAGCTCAAGAATTTTCTTTACAATATAGATATTTGCCTTTTCGTTATGACCGCCAATATTATAAACTTCTCCTACTTTTCCATTATGGATAATCAGGTCGATTGCACTGCAATGGTCCTCTACATAAAGCCAGTCACGTACATTAAGTCCTTCACCGTAAACAGGGAGCGGTTTATCCGCAAGAGCGTTAGCTATCATCAATGGAATCAGCTTTTCAGGGAAATGGTATGGGCCATAGTTATTTGAACATCTTGAAATTGTTACAGGAAGTCCGAAGGTTCTATGGTATGCCTGAACTAAAAGGTCTGCTGACGCTTTTGAGGCACTATACGGGCTTGAAGTATGAATAGGCGTGTCCTCTGTAAAGAACATATCAGGTCTGTCAAGTGGCAAATCACCGTAAACTTCGTCTGTTGAAACCTGATGGTATCTTTTTACCCCGTATTCTCTTGATGCATCCATTAAAACCTGTGTGCCTAAAATATTTGTTTTCAGGAAAACCTCAGGGTTTTCTATTGACCTGTCAACATGGCTTTCTGCTGCAAAATTTACAACTATATCAGGCTTATTTTCTTCGAAAATCTTAAAGATTTCCTTTCTGTCCGCAATATCCGCCTTATAGAATTTTATCTTATCTATTACAGGCTCTAAAGTTTCCATATTTCCTGCATAAGTGAGCTTATCTATTACAATAATCTCATAATCAGGGTGCTTCTTCACCATATAGTGAACAAAGTTTCCGCCTATAAAACCTGCTCCGCCTGTTACAACTATTTTCATCTGTTCTTTTCCTCCACAAGTGATATTAAATACATTCCGTAGTCTGTCATTTTAAGTTCTTCCCCTAATTTCAAAAGCTGGGCATCATCAATAAAGCCTCTGCGCCATGCGATTTCTTCAAGGCAGGAAATATAAAAGCCCTGCATTTCCTGTACTGTCTGAACAAACTCGCTTGCCTTGAGCATTCCTGCAGGAGTGCCTGTGTCAAGCCACGCCATACCCTTTTGCATAAGCTGGACATCAAGCTTTCCTCTCTTTAAGTATTCGTTATTAACAGCTGTAATCTCAACCTCGCCACGCTCTGATGGTTTTACCTTCTTTGCAATTTCCACAACCTCATTATTATAGAAATAAAGACCAGGCACTGCGTACTGTGACTTTGGCTTTGCAGGCTTTTCCTCTATGGAAACAACCTTCCAGTTTTCGTCAAATTCTACTACGCCAAAGGCTTTTGGATTCTTTACAGGATAACCAAAAATTACTGCTCCATCAAGCTTTTCCTGTGCATTTCTTAATACTCTTGTAAAGTCCTTACCATAGAAAATATTGTCTCCTAAAATCAGGCAGACATCATCATCTCCGATAAACTCTTCCCCTAAGATAAATGCCTGGGCAAGTCCTTTTGGCTCCGGCTGTACCTTATACTGAAGATTTATTCCAAGTTTCTTTCCGTCTCCCAGAAGCTCCTCATAAATCGGAGTATCCTTTGGAGTTGAAATTATAAGCACATCCTTTATTCCTGCAAGTAAAAGTACTGACAGAGGATAATAAATCATCGGCTTATCATAAATTGGCAAAAGCTGTTTTGATGTAACCTTAGTCATTGGATAAAGGCGGGTTCCGCTGCCGCCTGCGAGGATAATACCTTTCATATTTCTCTCTCCCTTATCTTAAAATAATATCGCAAATTCTGTCTGTATCTTCCTTAGTCAGTCCTGCATAAAGAGGAAGTGTCAGCACCTCTTCTGATGCCTTTTGGGCAATTGGTGTTTCGTTTACATTGAATTTATCCTTATAGCACTCAAAGGTGCTTGTTAAAGGATAAAAATATTTTCTTGCTATAATGTTTTCATTTTTCAGCTCTTCCCAGACTTCATCTCTCGACTTACCGAACTTGTCCTTATCAAAAATCACAGGGAAGTATGCAAAATTATGTTTAACATTTTCCTGTGGGTGCCAGACTGTAATTCCCTCTGTATTCCCAAGTCTTTCAATATAATTTAAGGCTGCTTCTTCTCTTTTTTTGATTTCTTCGTCAACGTGTTTCAGGTTACAAAGCCCCATAGCTGCCTGAAATTCATTCATTTTTGAGTTGCCTGCAACCTCAGTATAGCTTTCCTGATTCTCCATGCCGAAGTTTTTCTGAATAAGAAGTTTTTTTGTGTACTCCTCATTACTATATGTAACACAGCCTCCCTCGATTGTGTTAAAGACCTTTGTGGCGTGGAAGCTGAACATTGAAGCATCTCCATAGCTTCCAATTCCCTTATCCTTATACTTCACGCCAAAAACGTGGGCTGCGTCATAGATAACCTTTAGGTTATGCTTTTTTGCAATTGCCTCAATTTTCTCTACATCACACACATTTCCGTAAACGTGAACAGGAACAATAGCACAGGTTTTATCTGTTATAAGTTCCTCTATTTTGTCTGCATCAATTGTGAAATCCGCCAGGGTTACATCACAGAAAACCGGAGTAAGACCGCATCTGACTATCGCCTGTGTTGTGGAGGCAAAGGTAAATGGAGTTGTTATTACTTCTCCTTTTAAGTCCATTGAGGCAATAACCGCCTCTAAGGCAAGGTGACCGTTTGTAAAGAGAGAAACATTTTCGCAGTCTAAATAGGAGCAGAGCTCCAATTCTAATCTGTTATGCTTTTCTCCCATATTTGTCAGCCATCTTGTATCCCACAAATTTCTGATTTCTTCACAATATTCCTCAAAAGAGGGCATTGATGACCTTGTTACATTTATCTTTTGCATAAATTTTATCTCCTATTATGCCTGTTTTCTTTTTGGTAATAATTCTTTAACTGTAAGCCACAGATATTCAAAGCTTTCAAATTTAAAGAGCTTCGCCCCGCCTGCATAAACTATAACGCCAACGGGCACCTGAATTAAAAGTGTAAGCCACATATTAAATCCTAAAAGTTCAACTGCTAAAACGCAGACTAGCATTATTCCCGACAACAGAAACGCCGGAAGTATATCCTTGACCTGTTCAAAGTAGCTATAGCCAATAAGCTTTTTATTCGGACTTGCATTTACGAATGAGCTTAAAATTGTAGAGAAAACTCTTCCCCACATCATTGCCATAAGTCCAAACGGTAGTGTCACAATCAATATTATTACTCCATATACTTTTTTTACAACTTCAAGGTTTAAGAATACATCACTTCGTCCAATAGCTTTGACTGCCTGAAGATTTGCAGTATGAACTGGCCAGAGAGCATAGGTAAAGCAGGAAAACCACAGAAAAGGCAAAGCAGGAAGCCATTTTTCTGTAATCAGCAACGTAATAAGTGCTCGTCCTGTACCCGCCAGGCCTGCCATACAAGGGAAAACAAGAAAAGTACTTGTTTTTATTGAACGACGGACCATTTTCTTAAATTCCTCTTTATTTTCCTGCTTTTCTGATAACGCAGGGAATAAAACCGAATTTATGGAGCTGTTCAAATTATCGATTATATACATCGGGTACTGCTTTCCTCTGTTATAATAGGCAAGGTCAGTTTTTGTGTACCATCTGCCGATAAGAAGAGAATACATATTATTATAAAACTGGTCTATCGCACTTGACACCATCATCTTCCATCCAAATTTATACAGCGGTTTTACTCTCTTTAAAGAAAACATCAGTTTAGGAGTCCACTTCGCCATAAACGCCAGAACTATCTTACTTATAATTGTGTTTGAAAGATTCTGTCCTATGATTGCCCATGTTCCGTAACCTTTTACTGCCATATAAATCCCCACAAAGGAAGATACTATTGTGCCCGCTATTGTAGAATAGAAGAACTTACGGAAAAGCATCTTTTTATGTATTATTGTGTACTGCATAGAAAACAGCGCGCCTATAATCAATGTAAGGGCAGACACTCGAATCATAGCTGTAATTCTAGGTTCACGATAAAATTTTGCGCCAAGAGGGGCTGCGAAATATATTATTGCATATAATACAAAATTTAAGGCAAGATTTATGTAGTAAACCGAATTATAGTCAAGCTCATCCGTTTCTTTCTTCTGTATAAGGGCATTACCAAGACCTAAATCTCCAACTAACGTGAGAATATTTATAAAGATTGCCGAAAGGCTTGAAAGTCCATAATCATCAGGAGTAAGTGTTCGGGCTAAAACTATGCCCACTATAAAGGTTACTCCCTGTGCACAGCAACGCTCTGCATATTTCCAGAAAAGTCCCGAAAGAACTTTCTTTTTCATTCCTGTTTCTGCCATTTTAATCTGCCTTTCCAATCAATTTAAGTAATTTCGGAGCATACACCTTCATAAGACTATAAATCAGTTCTTTTTTTGAATCATAATATTTCCAGTATCTTATACCTGCAACCTTATTAAATAGTCCTGCTTCAAGACTATAATATACATAGCCATATTTAATGATATTTATCTTCTTTTCTATTTTTTTATTATACTTCTTCCCGGAATAAACGTTGAAGTTCTTATATATCTCAATCAATTCCGTCATCATCTTTAATCTTTTTTCAGAATTTTTCACTATCTCTGAAGACCAATTTGTTCCTGTTCTTCTATAACAGGATAAAACCTCATCTATGAAATAGAAATCTCCCTTGTATATATAATACAAAATAAGCTGAACATCACCTATACTGGATTTTATTTTATACTTTTCCTGACTTTCAATATACTCTCTGTACGGATTTATTCTAAAAAAATATCCTGATGTCTGAAATTGATAACCTTCCTCCACTAAAATATCCACCATAACTTCTGAAGGTATAACACCTGCTTCTACCAACTCCTTGTTCCTGGGATACTCGTTTCCATTGAGCTCTCCCTCTTCATTTGTTTCACAAACTCTGCAAAGACAAAAATTGATGTCCGGATTATTTTCAAGGGCATCATATTGCTTCTGTAATTTATTCTCATCATTCCAGAAATCGTCGCCCTCACAGATTGCAACATACTTTCCCTCCATACGAGGATAGATGAAATTCCGAACTATTCCCACTCCCTTGGAATATTGGTTTTCAGTCTGATATATCGGCTCGATTATTTCAGGATATTTCTCCGCATATTCTCTTATGATTTCTGCACTATTATCTGTGGAGGCGTCATCATGAACAATTACCTTAAACCTAAAATTTGTCTTATGATTTACAAAGCCCTCTAAGCAATCACGAAGAAATTTTTCGTGGTTATACACAAGACAATAAACTGTTACTTCAACATCCTTCATAGTTTTCTCCTTTATCTTTTCAGAAGTTTTTTTATCTTTCCTCTTAATTTTATAAGTTCAATAGGAACTCTCTGGTATAAATTATAAACCTTATATTCCTGTTCGCTTAAAACAGGCTTAAACTCTGTTTTTGGATAACCTTTCCACGGGGAACGTTCCTGAAGCTCTACATATAAGTGGCTTAAAGGATGAGCGTCATTCTCCCAAGGTCTTCCTATCTGGGATGATGTAAAATGAATTATTGCAGGATTTTTTACTGCTTCCTTTATTTCCTTCTTTGTATAGAAATCCTCTTCGCACTTATAGTATGCAACTAAATTTTCATATCTCATTAAAAACAGCGGTGTCAGCACATCATATCTTGGGTGAAGAACTATATAGTCCTGTCCGAATACACCGTTTAAAATTGTCTGGTCATGGTGCTGTACTACGCCTTTCATTGACTCATTATATTCAATAAGCTTTCTCTGGCAGTCCTGCTTTCTCCACTCAACCATATCCATTAAAATTACGCCGCTGCAGAAATATCTGTATGGTTCTTTTATTCCTGTTTCGTCACGGAAAACTGTATAGCAGATATCCTGAACAGAGGCTACGGCCCTGCCCTTCATATCTGTATTCCACAATTCTTCTAAAGAATCATTTATTAAAATATCGCAGTCAAGATATAAAATTCTCTCTACATCCTCTGGAAGAAGCTCGTCAACAAAAATTCTTGCGTAAGCAGAAATCGGATGTTCATTATCTCCGTTATCAAGCACAAGTCTGTCCTTATACTCTTCAAATTCGATGAAGACAATATTTCTGTTATAGCTCTTTGCAAGGTCCTCAAGTATCTTCTGGTTTTCCTTGCTCATACTTACGGAAATCATATAAACTGTAATTTCGTCCATTCCCTCATTCTTCTCAAAAAGGGACATCATTGATATTCCCGCATGTCTTGCGTAGTTATCATCTGCACAATAAATTACATTCATTTTATCTTCCTCCTTAAGTTAAATTATATTTATAAACTGCTGGTATTTTGTTTCGTTTTCCAAAACCTGTGCCATTCCGTGGTTTGTTGTGAGGGCCTTAAGTTTTTCAGGGGCATCCAAAATTTCCTTGAGAGCCTTATAAATTCCATCCTCGGAATTTTCACAAATTATGCCCTGTTTTCCGTTTTCAATCTGTTCATCAATTCCGCAAACCATTGTGGCAAGAACAGGTTTTTCGAGGACTTTTGCCTCGATTGTTACTGTTGGGAAGCCCTCATATTTAGACGGCAAAAAGAACAAATCACAATTTTTTATGTATGGATAAGGGTTGTCCTTAAGTCCTAAAAGTTTTACATTCCCCTCTATGCCCTTTTCCTTAATCAGCTTTTCCGTTTCTTCTATGTTTCCGCCTCCGCCGATTACGTACCAACAGAAATCATGGCCCTCTTTTAACAGTTTTTCAACTATTTCTAAAGCACGGTTATATGCCTTTTGCTCTACAAATCTGCCGATTGACAGGATTTTCAGTTTATCTGTGTCAAAAGGATTTTCATCCTCTGCTTTTTTCAGAATATCTTCTGTGTCATAGAAGTTATATATTACTTCAAGTTTATCCTTAAGCTCAGGGAAAATTTCTTCCATACTTCTTTTTGAAGTTTCGGAAACACAGACAATCTTCTCCATTCTTTCATACTCATCAATATGATTTCCAATATCCTCTTTTGGAATCTGTCTTACATCAATATGTATCCACTGGAGGTACTTCTTCGCCTTAACATATCTTAAAAGGAAACCCGGAGGCTCTGTTTCAAGATAGTTTATGGCAAGGTCATATTCCTTACCCTTATACCTTTCGGCACACAGTTTCTCAGCATATTTGCGGTAGCCCAAAACTGTTATACGGAGTTTTTTTATTAGTTTTCCTATGATTTTCACGGGGTTTTTCTCGCTTCTTATATCCGCAAGGCTCACATAGTTTTCCCTTGTAAACTCCTTTGTGCAGATTGCATCAAATCTTACATTCTTATTAAATTTGTCTTTTAAAAGTCCCTCTTCGTAAATTTCAAGAATCTCAACCTGGTGGCCTTTGTCCACAAGGAAGTTTGCAAAATTTACAAGAACCTTTTCTGCACCACCGTAAATTAAACGTGGTATCTGGATAAGAATTTTCATTTTTTCTCCTTTACAAGCCCACTCTTTCTCTTACTTCGTCAGATATTTCATATCCCACTATATCGTGTTTCGATTTTCTCTTTTCTTCCGGATATGGCTCTCTATAACCCTCTCCGTATAAATGCACCATATCGCTATGCCACATGGAACTTACCATAAACTCTGTATCTTCAAAAGGAAGATATGTTGGATTCAAATAACCTTCTTTTACCATTACATCACTGTCATAACCACTTCTTCCTGTCCATCTGCTTTTAGTAAGGGTATTACACATCAAGCACACATACTTCGAATCCTTATTCCCGAGTTTATTCAGACAAAAATCCATTATACCTCCCCAAAAGTTTCTTCCCAGCTTCGAAAGAGGCAACAATGCCAATCTTGTTTTTATGCTACTGCATTTAATTTCTCCTGACATTACCGCAAAAAGCATATTGATAAATTCAATGCTTTTTCTCTGGATTGTCCTTATTATCATATTGTCCGGAACATTATACAATGGATTAATATCAATAAACATTTCCTTACGTTTTTCTTTATCGCCATTAGTAAAATCTCTTGTACCAAGTAACCTTAATTTTGCCATTTTAGAAAACCATTCGTCATCCGTATCAAAGGTTTGCATAAAATAGATGTCCGAATATTCTTCCTGTACAATCTTTACAAACTTATCATAGTCTTCCTTAAACATTACTATATCTGCATCATCATCCCATGGAATAAATCCACCATGATTCAGTGAGCCGAGAACTGTTCCTGCATACATATAATATTTAAGTCCATATTCTCTGCAGATTTTATCAATATCTTTCATTGCAGATAAAATCACCTTATGACGTTCTAAATTACCGTAATCGTTTGTCATAATTATTTCTCCTTATAAATCCGTATCTATATGTCCTATAAATAAGTCGCCCTCAGGTTTTTCAATTCCTTCAAAAAGCAACAATCCATAGTCCGAACCCTCAAGTTCCTTAGGGCCCTGCAGAGAAAAGCCTTTTATCATTATGTCTCTTAATTCTTTCCCCCATACACCGTAGAAGTCTATTGCATCACCTATGGTATATGCACATTTTTTGAAATCCTTTGCTATTTTATCTATATCTCCCATATACTCTTCAAGAATATCAAAGTTTACAACCTTGAGTGCAGTTTTAAGCCTGCCTCTTGTTACAAGAATTATAAAATATGCTATTAGTTTTTCTCCGTCATAAAGGCTTATGCTCTTATACTCCACTCCCTTATAACGGTCACAGCGCCAACCTACAAATTCCTTATTTATATCAAGTCGGGTACTCTTACTACTCAGCCATTTTTCTTTTTCTTCAATCTTATCAGCAAATTTGCCGATATTTTCACTTAAAATCTCCGCTTTATATTTTGTATTTTTAAGCTTTCTTCCCATTCCGAGCTTATGAGCAAAAACTCTTAAATAACTATTCTTCAGGCAATAACTTTTTAAATCCATCAGAATATATCCAAGTTTATCGAAACCATGGGTTGAGTTCTTATTTGGAAATCCACAAAAGCCTTCGTAGCCTCTATTTATTGCCTCTGCCTTTATGGCCTCTGTAAGCTGATAAAACTTCCCTCCGCCTCGGTAGTCAGGATGCACAACCAAATCGCAAAGCAGACAACTCCGATAGGATTTCAAAACCGTCTGTTTCCTTATTAAACCTCCTGATTTCCATTTATCCTCTCCTTAAAACTTTTTTAACGAGTCTTATCACTCTGTTTTTTAAAAGTTCGGGGTTCATACAGATTAGAGTTCCATATATCTTTGACTGTAGTTTTACATCCCTGCTAAACAGGTAAAACCATATATGCTTTTTTAGTCTATCAATATAATCCTTTATCTGTGCCTCGTAATTATCAGATGATTGTATCATCATCAGCGTGAGCCATACAAGACTCTCTGTATATCTTTTTCTTGCATAAGGTTCAATTTCAGGATATTTCCTCTTTATATATTCATAGTTATCCATGCAATGCTTATTCCATACAAGCTTTTTCTCATGAAAATCCGTTGTAGTTATGCTTTCTCCTCTTAATCTGTAGCAATATATCGGAGTTGAAGTCCTTACAACTTTTTTACATCTTTCTGTTACCTGAACAACTATTGCTTCATCTTCATTTATCTCGCCCTTAGGAAATTCAATTCCTTCGTGGATTTCTCTTTTATAAATTCTTCCCCAGGAAGAACATCCCTGCACAAAGAAATCCTTAAGAGCCTCTTCTGTGTCCATCTCTGTAATATCACAATTCTGCATCACTTCTTTTCCAAGCTTTTCGCCCTGTTCCGACACTCTCCAGACTCCTCCGATTACCATATCTGCATTTCTTTCCTCAAGAAGCTTCACAAGAGTTTCTATTCCGTCAGAAGGCATATAATCGTCGCTGTCAACGAAAACCAGATAATCCCCTGTCATAACCTTCATTCCTGCATTTCTTGCATCGGAAAGTCCGCCGTTTTCCTTATGGATTACTACAATCCTTTCGTCTTTTTCCTTATATTCCTCGCAGATTTTTCCGCAATTATCAGGAGAACCGTCGTCAACCAGTATAATCTCAAGATTCTTATAGGTCTGGTTAATCAGACTTTCTATACATTCCCCAAGATATTTTTCAACTTTATAGATTGGAACTATTACGCTTATAAGCTTATCCATTTGCCTACTCCTCGATTATTTTAATCCACTTTTTTACTATATCTTCCTTGCTGAATTTCTTCATATTCTCCCTTGTGTTTTCGGAGAACTGTTTTCTCATTTCGTCATTCTCAATTAGTTCCTCTATCTTTTCAGCCATTTTTTTTGTATCATAGCTTTCAATAAGATATCCATTCACTTCATTATCAATAATTTCACTTGGACCCGTTTCAATATCAAAGGCTACCATAGGAAGTTTATTTCCTTTTGCCTCAAGAAGTGTCATCGGAAGCCCCTCCATAAGAGAAGTCATCACCATAATATCACTATTTTGATACTCTTTCTCGATATCACTTGTTGTTCCGCACAAATTCACTCTGCCCTCAAGTCCGCTGTCCTTAATTCTCTTTTCAATATGTGCTGAATATTCAGGATAATGTTTTGTATTGCCGAAAATGTCCCATTTCCAGTCTGTATGTTTTGTAAGCACTTTTTCAGCTACATCAACCAGATAATCATAGCCCTTTATTTCTCTTACAAGTCCCACTGTTAAAATTCGTTTTGTGTTACCTGTGTAATTTGGTTCATTCTTCGGTTTTTCAACAGGATTATAAATATAATCTACGCGGCACTTTCCCTTAAACTCTCTCTTAAAGGTATTCATATCCCTCTCAGTCAAAGTTATATAATTATCGCAAAGCTTCATTTCAAGACCTCTTACGAAGTCAATTGACCTGCACTGCTTCTGATAAAAATTGCCATGCTCCCAGATTGTATTCTTTGTCTTCTTAAACATAGTTGCAGGGATTGTATAAATTCCAAGCATTGCCTCAACATTTATAAGAACGTCAATTCCCTTTTCCTTTATAAATTTTCTTATTTCGCAAATCTGCTTTGGAATTGAATTCCCCTTAAAATTATGTAAAGCTACTCCCTCTTTCAGCGGAAAAAAACATTCCCCTCTTTTATTGGAAACATCTCCTACATATACCTCATAGCCTTTTTCGGCTAATGCACCTGACAAGAAGGCTGTGCATTTTTCTGTGCCTCCGCCTCTTGACATATCACCGTTTAACAAACAAACTTTTTTCATCCCCGGTATTTACAGAATTTCTTCAGTCTTTTCAACTGTTTTCTTCCAGCTGAAGAAATCTGACCTTTCCTTTGATTTTGTTTTGTAATTTTCAAAGAGTTCCTTATCTTTAAGCATCTTTTTAATGCCTTCATAAAGTGCCTCTTCATCATTATCTGTTATAAGTCCAAACTCGCTTTCTCCAAGCATTTCCTTCATGCCCGAACAAAGAGTTGTTACCACAGGAAGTCCTAAAATAAGCGCCTCTGTAACAGCTGTACTAAAGCCCTCTTTTATGGACGAGCACACAAACATATCCATTTTAGATTCATACTTCCACGGATTATCCTTAAAGCCTAAAAGGTACGCTGTGTCTTCAAGGTTATTATCCTTAATATACTTTTGGAGGGCGTCTCTTTGTTCCCCTGTACCGATTATGTAGAGTCTATGCTTTAATCCCTCATCAACAAGCCTTTTATGAATTCTCAAAAGTCGTTTATAGGACTTTTGCTCAATCAGTCTTCCTACGCTTATGAGATTTGGTATATCTTTCCCAATTTCCAAATCCTCTAAAGGCTCGTTGGCACATTCCTTTATGTAATCTGTATCAACTGTGTTATATCTTACAGTTGTCGTGTCCCACTTTCCCAGCTGACTTTCAAAGGAGTCTATAACTGTTCCTGACACCCCTACAATTTTATCAAACTTTTTATAACACTCTTTGCATTCCTTTAAGCTTCTGTACGGATATAGCCTTGTCTTCATATCCATTTCTACATGAATCCACGCAAGCTTTCTTGTATCCTCATAAGGACAGCCCGACAGTATCCTTGTTGTATTTCCCTCTAAGTAGGAAACAACTGTGTCATATTTTTCACCTATATACTTTTTATAAAGGAATTCAGGAGAAAACAATTTAAAAAACATTACATTTCCTCTGAAAACTTTCTTGAAAATAAACTTATAGTTAACGTTTTTATCAAGAAACTGCTTATTGACACCGCTGTCGAAAATTGTCATAAGGGTTATATCATACTTTTCCTTATCCATTTTATTTATTAGGTTAACAAGGACCTTTTCAGCTCCGCCATAACCTAAGGTATCAATAAAAAACAAGACCTTTTTCATTCCTAATTAAACACCTTTCCGTTCTCCAATTTATAAGGTAAAAGTTCTGAATCAACATGTAAAAGCACTATCCACATCAGGATATAGCATATAATCATACAGGTACTGAGTATTACCTGTTCCTGTCTTATATTCATTGACTTGAATAATCTTGTAATCAGTAAGCACTGGTATATACTGAAATACTCAGAAAACCTTGCAAGATTAACTATTCTCAATCCTGCTATTGTAAAAATTACCGAAAATATACTCATATTGAGAATATAATTAAGTCTTCCGTCTGTATCATTTTTCTTCAGTGTCGGATATCTCCATAACGCAACTGCTACTATCGGAATCTTTACAAAAACTCTGATGAATTTTGTTCCGTAGGCACGGGTTATATCCTGGTAGTCCTCAACTAATTTATCCATTTCAAGAAAGGAAAGGAATTCCATAACCTTATCCCAGTATTTAGTAATATATAAAGAGAAAAAAATAACTAAAATTTCACATAATACCAGTTTTCTATTATTAAAGGGCAATTCCCCTAAGAAGAAAAACGGGAAAATCAATAATACTGTAATATGTATTTTTGAAGCCAGAAATAAAACTATAAAATATGGTATATATTTCTTCTTCTCAAGAAAGGGATATGCAGAAAAACACAACATAGCCGCAAGCATCTGTCTTGTACCGTTAAAAGCATATGCATAGCATATCAGCATATAGAAAAGTATAGCAATTATTACATCCTTGGTTAGTTTTCTTATTGTTTTTATAGCTAATCCGTATATGAGAATGCTCATCACAACATTATGAAAAACAAAATTGCCGGGCATTATCTGATATGCTCCCCAGACTATTATGTTAAAAAGCTGCTCATTACCGACTTCTAACATTTCCGAAAATGACAATCTTCCTATCA
>JAGAIJ010000071.1 GCA_017626595.1 Clostridia bacterium
AAGATTTGACAAAGTCTTGTCGATTTTACTTATTACTTATTCACTCTTCACTATTCCCTGAAATCTTGTCGATCTGAAGTAATAGGTAATATGTAATAGTGAAGAAGTTCGGTACAAAATCACTTGTGATTTTGTTTATGTTATAGTATTTCTTTGGGCTGGCTGAAAAGCCCTGGTCCACCGAATGGCGGGGAATTTCCTCGCCACTTTTATATTTTTGAGGATAAGTGCTTATATTGACTGCCTAAAACCCTTGATTTTACGGCATTTGTGAGCAAATCCTATAAGAACACCCGTACCAGAAAAAAGCATCGACTTTGTCGGTGCTTTTTTCAACGAAGTAGGTATTTCACTTATGGACAAAAAATTACATTTGTGTTATAATAAAAAACAATACAACCATTGAAAAGACAGGTGAAATTTATGAAATTTGCAATAGCCTTAGAGGGCGGTGCAAGCCGTACACTTTTCTCCTGCGGAGTGCTTGATGTGCTTCTTGAGGAAGAAATAGAGGCGGACTATATAATTGGTGTTTCTGCAGGCATAGCCTTTGGAACTTCCTATGCAAGTAAGCAAAAGGGAAGAAACCTCGAGCTTGCAAGAAAATATATGGCAGACAGGCGTTATATGGGCGCAAGACATATGTTCAGACCTAAAAACAGGAGTTATTATAATCTTGACTTTGTTTTCGATGAAATCCCCAATAAATATGTACCCTTTGACTTTGAAGAATATAAGAAATTCAAGGGAAATGTAGTTGCAGGGGTTACAAATATGGAAACAGGTAAGGCTGAATATATTGAAATCCCGAGAGGAGATAAAACAAGTACAGCTCTCCGTGCAAGCTGTGCCCTGCCTCTTATGTTCAAGCCTATAAAAATTGGCGGGAAATATTATGTTGATGGCGGAGTTGCAGACCCGATTCCATATAAAAAGGCGTTGGATGACGGATGCGATAAGGTTATAGTAATTCTCACAAGGGAAGAGGATTATGTAAAGAAACCTGAGCCAACACAGAGATTAGTTGATATAGCATACGCAAGATATCCACAGCTTTGCAAGACCATAAAGGAGCGCCACGAAAATTACGAAAGACAGCGTGAAGAGCTTAAGCGACTTGAAAAAGAGGGCAAGGTTTTTGTGATATATCCTAAGGATACAAAGGGTTTTAAGAGAACAGAAACAGACCCAAAACTTCTTGAGGGAATTTATAATCAGGGCATAGAAGTAATGAGGGAAAGAATAGAAGAGCTTAAGGAATTTTTAAATAAATAACGCAAAAAGGACCGTGGGGAACGGTCCTTTTTGCATTCGGAAAATTAAAAATATAAAAAGGGGGAAAAGTCAAATTTGCTTACGCAAATAAACTTACTACATAAATAATTGTGAAAAGGATAGAGCCTAAGGCCTGAAGCCACATAAAGAACTCAAAAACAGAGTCCCATACTGTCCATTCTTCTCCGTCAGTAACCTTGAAGAACATCTTAACGAAGTCCCCTGCCCAGAGGAAAACGAGAATGAATGCGCAAAACTGCATAAAAAGAGAAGTGCTCTCTAAAGCTGAAATGGCGAAGAAAATAATTGTAAGAAGATTTGTTACAATCGCCATAATGCTTGTAAACACAGGGTTTACGCCGTTGTCGGACAATTCCTTTTCGATAAATTTTTCTGCCTTTTCATCAGAGGAAAAGTTAAGAACCCAAAGTCTTTTAAAGGTTTTTGCAGAAAACATAAGAATAATTATACCCATGAAAAGGCAAAACATCTTTATATTTATGAACATTGTAAGAAGTGAAATACAGGTTGCAGGAAATAAAACTGCCATCTGAAATTTAAGCGCCAATGTACTTGCCTCCCAAGATAATTCTATGTATCTATCATAACATAAAAAAAGTTTAATTCCTGATTGTAATAGGAATTAAACTGTTCTTTAAATGAAAATTAACTTTCCTGTAATTTCTGCGTAATATTTCAGGCAAGATTTATAACCTGAATTCCCTGCTCTTTTGCATATAAAACAGTGCTGTAAGTACCGCCGCGGGCATTTTTGAGGTAAGCTATGCAAATTGAGGAGTTGTTTATCATAAAACGGTTCCTGATTTGCATACAGCCCTCGAAATAATTTTCTGAAATGTATTCAACCTGGTCACAAAGAGAAAGAACGTTTTCATATCTTTCCTTGTCGGCTTTTCCCCAACCCTGTGTCTGATTTTTGCAGGGCAGAGCCATAACAAGCCTTATGTGAGGGTGAGTTTTTTTGAGAGTCAGAATAGCCTCCGCTGCAAGCAGGTCAAAGCCTCTTGCACCCCCTGAAATAAAGGTGTCAAAGCCCTTTGCGATAAGGTCTTCGCAGGTTTTAAGAATACCTGACATAACCTTTGATGAGGATGAAGAATCTATAATTCTGTGGCCTGTAAATGAACAGGTTTTTGATTTAATAATTTCCATAATAATTTCCATAGCCTTTACAATTTTTGTAGTTTGTGATATATTACTCTACGGAGGGACCGTAAATGAAGAATCCGAAGAAAAAAATAAATAAAAAGCTTGTTTTGTATTTTGTTCTGCGAATTACAATTTTCGCAATCCTCATAGAACAGATAAGACTTCAGAATTTTCATAACGTATTTTTATGTGTTCTGACATTAGGTACATTCTTTTTCCCTGCAATAGTAAATAAGAAAATGAATATAGAGCTTCCTGACGTTTTAGAGGCAGTCATAGTCCTTTTTGTGTTTGCAACCCTGATTTTAGGGGAGATTGAGGAGTATTATGTGAAGTTTAAATACTGGGACACAATTCTCCATACCTTAAACGGCTTTCTTATGGCAGCCATCGGCTTTTCTCTTGTAAATATACTGAATAAGAGTGAAAGGATTCACCTTACAATGTCCCCGGGCTTTGTAGCCTTTACAGCTTTCTGTTTTTCCATGACAGTTGGAGTAATGTGGGAATTCTTTGAATTCTTTATGGATATGGTTACACAGTCCGATATGCAAAAGGACACATGGGTTCCTCTTATAAGCTCTGTAAGTTTGCATCCCGAGGGAGCCAACAGCGCTGTAATCCTCGATGTTACCTCCACAACCTTAAAGGGCATGGCTCAGGTAAACGGAAAAACGGTACCATATTCCCAAACCTTTGAAAGCTATCTTGACCTTGGAATTTACGACACAATGATAGATATGATAGTAAACTTTGTAGGAGCTTCGGTATTTTGTATTTTAGGTTATCTTTATAAAATAGGAAAGGGAAAAGGAAAGATTTTCCGAAACCTTGTCCCGAGATTTAAGAAGAAAAATAAGATTAACACACCTGAATAGGTGTGTTAATTTTTTATAGGTTTTTAATAAGCTTTTTATAGAGGTATACCATTGAAATTGCAGTAACCACAAGTGAGCCGATTTCAGCAACAGGGAATGCCCACCAAACCATATTTACATTTCCTGTAAGGGACAAAAGGTATGCCACAGGAAGAAGAATTATAAGCTGTCTTATAAGTGAAACAGTTGTAGCGAGAAATCCTCGTCCCACAGCCTGAAATACTGAACAGCCCACAATACAGAATCCCGCCGCCAGCCAGCTTATAGTGATTGTGCGAAGTGCAGGAACGCCGATTTTGAGCATTTCCTCCGATGCGTTAAAGCACATAAAAATTTCTTCAGGGAAAATCTGAATGGCTGTAAGTACAATAAGCATAATGCCGATAGCATAGAAAATGCTGTAAAGCACAGTCTTTTCAATACGCTTTCTGTTTCGTGCCCCGTAGTTGTAGCCGATAATCGGAACCATACCGTTGTTGAGACCGAAAACAGGCATAAACGCAAAGCTCTGCACCTTGAAATATACCCCAAGAACTGCAACAGCAGTAGAAGAAAATACCATAAGGATACGGTTTAAGCTAAAGGTTGTAACAGAGCCGATTGAGGCCATTACAATACTTGGAATACCAATGCCGTAGATTGGTTTGATTATTCTCCAGGAAGGCCTGAATCCCTTGAAGTTTATAGTTATTTCCTTGTTTTTTGTAAGGTTAATTACAACTGCAAGAATCATAGCCGCAATCTGTCCCACAACGGTGGCAACTGCAGCCCCCTTAATACCCATTTTAGGTGCACCCCAAAGCCCGAAAATAAGAATCGGGTCAAGGATAATGTTGATAATTGCACCAACTCCGTGAGTTACCATAGTGTAAATAGTTTTGCCTGTTGCCTGAAGAAGACGTTCAAACATAATCTGTCCAAAGATGCCGAATGAATATGCCATACAGATTATAAGATAGTCATATCCAAGCTCAGCAATCACAGTTGATTCAGTCTGAAGATTGAAGAAAGGTCTTGCCAGGAAAATTCCGAGAATGAGGAATAAAAGGTAGTGAATAAATGCAAGAAAAATGCCGTTTGTAGCGGTCTTACTTGCTTTTTCAGGGTCCTTTTCTCCAAGACTTCTTGAAAGGAGCGCGTTAACGCCAACCCCCGCACCCACAGCCACAGCAACCATAATGTTCTGGGCAGGGAAAGCCAGTGAAACAGCGGTAAGGGCGTCCTCGCTGAGACGGGACACGAAGATGCTGTCCACCACGTTATAGAGTGCCTGAATGAGCATTGAAATCATAATAGGCACAGACATTGTAATAAGTAATTTGTTTATGGGCATAGTGCCCATTTTATTTTCTTTTGTCATTATAAACCAAATCTTTCTTTAAGTATTGCTGAAAGCTTCTCTGCCACAGTTCTGTGTCCTGTTCTGTCAGGGTGAATAGGCTCAGGAGAAATCCAGCCTTTAGTACCGATATAGAAAATATCGGTATTATTTTTCTCATTGTATTCTTTAACAATTTTTTCAATAACCTCGTCAAAAACTCCGCAGAAAGGAGTAAGGGCGATAAGCTTTGATGTGGGATTTTTCTCACGGATTACGTCTAAAGCGCCAATGTATTCCTTTTCAAAAAGGTCAAGTGGTGCAAATCTGTCGTTTGTACCGTGATTGAATACGATATAGTCAGGGCTTTTGTAGGTAACAGGAGCGCCTGAGAAGTTAAATGGATAAGCCTCTGCGACCTTAGGTACCCAGCCACAGCCTCCGTGTGTTACACCAACAGCACCATATCCCATGATGTATGGTCTTAAGTTGAGGTTTTGTGCTGTAAGATAAGCGTAGGTTGCGGTAGCGTCGTCCTGCAAAGGTCTGTCTTTCTGGTCGTCAGTATGAAAGCGTCTGTTCTCGTCGATAACAACACCCTCTGTGATGGAATCCCCTACGAATTCAATAGTCTTTCTGGTGTCTTCAGGGAGAGGGAGTAGCTCTCTGTCGATTTCAATGACAACAAGGATAAATGCACTTTCAAGACGCCATGACCATCTTGACTGCATTTCCATAGCACCCTTTGAAATGATTTTTACGTGATGAGGCTTGCCGTCAGCAAATTCAAAACGCATATATCTGTCAATAGGAGTTTCAACCTTGTATGTATCGTCAAAAATTACGTAGAGATGAGGACGTGGGTAGCCAACTTCAGTTGTGTCAAAGTGAAGCACGAACTCAGGTGCGTCAGTCATAAACTCAAGGTAACTGCCCTGCGCTGTAGAAACAGCACGGTGTTCATCTTCTTTCCAGCGTCCTGTATATCTTATATTTTTATCTCCTGCATAAGTAAACATAATATGCCTCCTAAGTTTTAGTCTAATAACTTAATGTTTTTGATAGTGCCTTTGCCTGTGGCAGTTCCATCATTGTAGATGTCGTTAAAAACTATTTCGTGAATGTAGTTTTCGGTATTTTCAGGGCTAACCTTTACGTTTTTAAGATAGATATTTTCAACTGTGCAGTTAATGTATGGGTCAAAAAATTCAGATTCCCAAGCTCTTACTGATTTGGGGCCGACACAAGCTAAGAATGACATAGGAAATTCGTCTCTGTGGAGAGTGATGTCAATGTTTTCAAAGTATAAATTTCCAATGTTCGCACCAATTTCAAAACCTGCAATGCTGCCTGTTACAGGGTCTGACTCAAGATATTCGCGAACCTTGTCGATAGGCTCTGTAAGATCAATTACAATGTCCTCAAAATAGATGTTGTCCCCTGAACCTACGTCCCCTTTTTCGGGGGATTCAGTAAGTTTATAACGAGGGGTCTGGAAATAGAGTTTGAAGGTTTTAATTCCTCGTACAGTCTTAATAACTGCGTCATTAAGTGAGCAGTCAACAGCATCTCCGTTGTTGTAATAGTATGTACCAGGCTCAATTCGCATAGCCTTGTAGCCACTTTCAGGATATAAGTTAAGGTCTTCGCACCATACAGTTTTAATTGGGCCGAAATCAACAGAAGAATCCTGCCAATCATACATATTGAGGGCAACCAGGTCGTCTCCTACAAGGCCTTCAACGTGGTTTATGTAGATACATTCTGTGTTTCCGTTTATGTGAATTCCGTCTGCGTAACAGCTTTCAAATTTAATGTTGCGAATTACAACATTTTTAACGTTTCCCATCTGTATTCCGAAACCGCCTGCGTGTGAGAATGTGAGGTTTTCAAGGATAAGATTTTCAATGTTGTTAAAAAACATACAGGTAGAAACGCCATAGAAAGTTCTGTTTTCGTCGTACATTCCAGAACTGCCGTAGCCTTTTCTTGATCCATGTTCTTCTTCCCACTTCCCCCCGTAAATATAGATGTTTTTGTCGGGATTCTGGAAAGTTTCTTTTTTGTGAGTGCCGTCTTCATTGTTTTCGTTTCTGAAAAGGAGTGTTTTTGTGCCCTTTTTTAATCGGATACAAGCTCCGTCCTCTGCTTCAATGTATCTGTCAGAAGGGATAAAAACAGGCTTGTCTATGTAGTATGGCGTATCTGTTGCAGGAATAAGAATATGTTCATTCTCCTTTATAGCTGCGGAGAATGCCTCGGTCCAGATTTCCCTGCCTTCTTCGTCTGTATAGACAAGGTTTGAGTAGTTTGTGACAGAAACGCTGTCAGTATCCTTTTTTGAATTATGATACACAGCCTCCATCATAGAGGTTGTTTTTTTAAATATTTCATTTTTTGTCATTTTAATCATCTCCATGGAATTGTAAACTAAAATTACAAAAACTGTAATCATTATAGCACTATAAAATTTATAATTCAATACCTAAACCTTTTTTACTGTGTTGCAATCCCGACTTTTTTGTGATATAATTTGTTTTATTATAAGGAAAACAATCGAAAAGAGGTTTTTATATGAATTTGTTTGGCGGAGTTGTATCTCTAACAGGGGTCGGCTTCTTTATGTTCTGCCTTTTCGCAGTCATTTTCACGGGAATTGCGCTGGGACGGGTAAAAATTAAGGGAATAGCTTTAGGCGATGCAGGAGTTTTTGTTATGGCGCTCCTTTTCGGAGCTTTTTTCTATCCGGCTCTGGAAAGTCAGCTCTCTGTAAAGGGCGCATACAACGTAACTTTAGCTGAAAATGCCCTTGAAATAATTGAAACATTGGGACTTTGCTTTTTCGCAACCTCAATCGGTTTTATTGCAGGACCGAATTTTATTGAGAATATGAAGAAAAACTGCAAATCCTTTGTAGCGCTGGGAATTACATTGATTTTTCTCAGCGGAATGTCAGCTGTGCTCTGTATTTTTATTGGAAGAACCATAGGCTTCGGCGGTTCAATCAAGGACGCCGAGGGCTTTACAGCTATGATTTCAGGCCTTATGTCAGGGGCGCTGACTTCAACACCTGCCTTTTCAGCGGCAAAAGCCACAGTCCTTGAAAAATACAGGTCCCTGGTTTCCGTTGGCTACGGAATTGCCTATATTTACGGCGTAATCGCAAAGGTGCTCTTTGTCCAGCTTATCCCGAAAATCACAAAAGCAGACATGGAAGAGGAAAGACGGAAAATTGCAATAAATAATCTTTCCGGCCGAACAACAGACAAAAATCTGTTAAATCTTGATAAAAACGGCATTGGAGTCTTTGCTCTTGCAGTTTTCATCGGTGCGTTTATCGGCAGAATAAGAGTGCCGTTGTCCTCCGAGGGCTTTGAGGGAACCTGTTTTTCTCTCACAACCACAGGCGGTTGTATGCTGACAGCCCTGATTTTAAGCCATTTCGGAAGAATTGGAAAGCTGAATTTACGCCCTGACGCCAACGCTTTAAGACTTTTCAGGGAAATTGGTTTGATTTTCTTCCTGATAGGCGCAGGAATCCCTGGCGGTGCAGAGTTTTCCGCAAATTTCGCCCCGATGTATTTCGTTTACGGAATGATGATGACAACTCTTCCGCTTATTACAGGATATTTCTTCGCAAAATATGTGCTGAAAATGGATATGCTTAACATTTTAGGCGCAATCACAGGCGGAATGACAAGTACGCCGGCTCTGGGAACACTGATGGATGTAGCAGGTACAGAGGATGTAACCTACGCCTACGCTGCAACCTACCCAATCGCGCTGATTGCAGTGGTTCTCGTCTCCCAGTTCATAATAATCTTATTCTAAAACAACCCCGACCGTTTTCTAAAGAATGGCCGGGGTAATTATTATGTAGGAGTTTTTAATATTTTAGAGGAACTCACAAAAAGTTGGTAGCGACAGCGAG
>JAGAIJ010000009.1 GCA_017626595.1 Clostridia bacterium
AAAATAAGAAGTGGCTCAAACGCAGTGTTTGAGCCACTTTGTATGGCAGGGGCAGTAGGACTTGAACCCACGGCACTCGGTTTTGGAGACCGATGCTCTACCAACTGAGCTATACCCCTAAAAAGCAAATATTAAGTTTTATTGAGTTACCATACGAACATAGGGACACGGTTTTGGAGACCGGCATGTTACCATTACATCATACCCCTAAAGAGCGCCATATTAAGTTTTTATTAAGCAGTATTTGCAACATAGGGACACGGCTTTGGAGACCACTGCTCTACCAACTGAGCTATACCCCTAAACAGCAAATATTAAGTTTTATTGAGTTACCATACGAACATAGGGACACGGCTTTGGAGACCACTGCTCTACCAACTGAGCTATACCCCTAAGAAATACCCGTTTAGTATACAATTTTTTTGCCGTTTTGTCAAGGGCTATTTTGCAAAAAAAATTTTAAAAAATTTTTTTCGGGGGCAAAATCATAGATATTGTAACTGGATGAAAAATGTAAATCTACATTTTGTGATTTTTGAAAAATTATAGAATTTTTCAGGCGTTTTTTGGGGTTTTTGCGACTTGCAAATATTTTGAAATCGTGGTATGATATTGACCTACGGGAAATTATTGATACGCGTGTGGGGACACGCGAAAAGAGGGAAAGGAGATAATTGTGAAACTGGCAGAAGAAATATGGGCGAAAGTGCTTGATTTAATGTCTGTGGAAGTGTCTAAAATTGCTTTTACAACCTGGATTAAGCCTATTTCACCTGTTATGATAGATGATAAGAAGATTGTTTTGAAAGTGCCTCACGATGTTAACCGTGAAATGCTGCAGTCAAAATACATCTCATTGCTCAGTAACTGTATAAAAGAAGTTGCTGATAAAAAACTTGATATTGAAATTATTCTTGAGTCTGAAGATACAGGCAGAGTTAATAATAATACAAAGAAAAAGGACGAGGGTATTCCCCTTGACCCTAATCTTTCTTTTGAAACCTTTATTGTTGGTAAAAACAGCAATGTGGCTTATGCCGCAGCTTTAGCTGTTGCTGAAGCTCCTGGCGGAAAGTACAATCCGCTTTACCTTTTTGGCGGAAGCGGTCTTGGTAAAACACATATTCTTCAGGCTATAGGAAACTACTTTAAGGAAAACTATCCTGAAAAGAAAGTGCTTTACACCACAAGTGAAAGGTTTACATACGAGCTTGTTACAGCTATTCACGAAAAGACAAATCAGGCTTTCCGTGACAAGTACAGAAATGTAGATTTGCTTTTGATTGACGACGTTCAGTATCTTTCTAAAACTGAGCTTGCGCTGGAGGAATTTTTCCACACATTCAACGCTCTTCATGATGCCGGAAAGCAGATTATTTTAACCTGCGACAGAATGCCGAGTGAAATCCCACAGCTTCCTGAAAGACTTGTATCAAGATTTAACAGCGGCCTTACTGTTGATATTCAGCCACCTGATTATGAAACAAGAATGGCTATTCTCCAGAGTAAGTTTGAGAGAGAATCTCTTACTCTCGGCTCTGATGCAATTGAATTTATTGCTTCAAACATCCGTTCAAATGTTCGAGATTTAGAGGGTGCTGTATCCAGAATCGAGCTTTATGCAGGAATTAAGAGAGTTGCAGAAGTTGACTTAGACCTTGTTATGGAAGCAATTAACGATATTGTTGCATCACAGGGGGTTAAGGTTGCTGATATTCCGCTTATTATCAAGGAAGTTGAAAGATACTTCTCCTTAAGTGACGGGGCGCTGATTTCGAAAAAACGTTCACAGGATATAGCTCTTCCAAGACAGATTGCTATGTACCTCTGTCGTGAAATTCTTGATTCCTCATTCCCGAAAATCGGTGATGAGTTTGGCGGACGCGACCATACAACTGTTATGCACAGCGTAAAGAAAATTCAGAGTGAACTTAAAGAAGACAAGAATATGAAGACCTGTGTTGACGAAATTACAGTAAATATTAAATCTAACTAGAGGTTTATATGAAGCTTTTTGATACTATCGCTGCAATCGCTACTCCTCAGGGCTACGGCGGAGTTGCTATCATAAGGATAAGCGGTGAGAATTCACAGGAGATTGCAGATAGAATTGTAAGGACAAAAATAAATAAAAAATTAAATGCTCTGGAGAGCCATAAATTAACGCTCTCCGACATTTACAGACTTGACGGAGCTTTGGTTGACGAAGCTCTTGTTTCTGTTATGAGAGCACCTCACTCTTACACAGGTGAAACTGTGGTAGAGATAAACTGTCACGGAGGCTTTATGTCTGCAAGACAGATTTTAGAGGAGCTTATAAAGGCAGGAGCAAGACTTGCAGAGGCAGGAGAATTTACAAGACGTGCCTTTATAAACGGAAAAACTGACCTTGCAAAAGCTGAGGCTGTGAATGATATTATAAATGCCAATTCAAAGTTTGGTCTTAAAAATGCAGCAGAAACCCATAGCGGTAAGCTGTCTGAAAAAGTGAACGCTATAAGGGATAAGGCTGTGGAATTTGCGGCGCATATTTCTGCGGCGGTTGACTTTCCTGAAGAGATTGAGGCGGTGGACAACGATTTTCTGATTGAGGGCATTGATGAAATTGATAAGTCCCTTTCGGATATGATTTCAGGCTATGAAAAGGGCAAGATGCTCCGTGACGGAATTCATACTGCAATTGTGGGACGTCCTAACGTTGGAAAATCCTCCGTGCTTAATGCTCTTGCAGGTGAGGACAGGGCAATCGTAACTGATATTCCGGGCACAACAAGAGATATTGTTGAAGAATATATTTCCCTTGGAGGAATTTCTCTAAGGCTCGTTGATACAGCGGGAATAAGAGAAAGCTCTGACAAGGTTGAGCAGATTGGAATTGAGCGTGCAAAGGAAAATATAAAACAGGCTGACCTATGTCTTTTTGTTGTGGATGCTTCGGAAGAGATTACAGAGGAAGATGTTGAGATTGCAAAAAGTTTAGATAATAAAAAGGTCATTCTCCTTTTAAACAAACAGGACAAGGGAGAGGGCTTTGACAGAGGAGCTTTGGAAAAATTGGGGATTGCTCCGGAGGATACAGTTTTAACCTCCACTCCTGAAATGGGAGAGGCTACGGGAATTGATGACCTTGAAAAGCTTATTTCAAAGAAGTTTATTGAGGGACAGATTTCCTCTGATGAGGTTTACATTTCCAGCGAAAGACAGAAAGAGGCTCTTTTAAGAGCTAAAAATGCCCTTGATAAGATGAGGGCCTGTCTGGATTCGGGAATGCCTGCAGATTTGGTCTATGTAGATTTAGAGGATGTAATTTCGGCTCTTGGAGAGGTTACAGGGGAAACTGTTCAGGAGGAAATTATTGATACAGTATTTTCAAAATTCTGTGTAGGAAAATAAAACGATTGTGGAAAAGAGGGGGTGGCTTTATGAAACAATCCTTTGAACTTGAATTTGAATTTATGGAAAAATGGGGGCGTTTTGCAAAGCCGGAATATCTCCAGATTTTTCTATATACATATATGTTATACAGGAAAAATAATTCTGTGCCTTCCATAAGCGAGGTGGCGGAAAGCCTTGAAAAAAGCGAGAGAACTGTAAAGAACGCTTTTGAGTACTGGAGTACAACAGGTCTTTTGGTTAAAACAGAAAATTCTGTTATTTTCACAATGGATGAAAAGTCAAAGAAGAAGGCTGAAACAAAAATTGCATTGGGAAGTAAGCCTTCATATACTCAAAAGGAAATTGATGCTGCGGCGTCAGTTAATCACGAGATTGATTTTCTTTTTAAGAGCGCCGAAAAATCTCTGGGCAGACTTTTGTCCGACAGCGATATGCAGATGCTCTACAGCTTTGTTGACTGGCTGGGGATGCCTGCAGAGGTTGTGTCCATGATGGTGCAGTATTTAGTTTCCATTGGCAAAACAGGGAAGAAGTATATGGAAACTGTTGCGATGGAGTGGGCTGACCAGGGCATTTTCACCTTTGAACTTGCAGAGGAAAGAATTGCTATGCTTGAAAAAAGGCAGAGCGAGGAGTTTAAGGTAAGAGGCATCTTGGGAATATAAGACAGATCACATTCTAATAATGAAAAGAAATATATTACCCTTTGGATTGACGAATATAAAATGCCTGAGGAGCTTATAAGGGTTGCCTATGATAAGACAGTTTTAGCCTGTGGTAAATTAAGCTGGGCTTACATGAACAAAATTCTTAAAGACTGGGCGGACAAGGGAATTCGCACAGAGGCACAGATTCAGGAGTCTGATGAGCTCTATTTTATTAAAAACGGATTTAAAACTGAGAAGAAAAAGAAGTCGAAGTTCAATAATTATACTGATGCAAACAAAAATAAGAACGACGAATTTTTTGACCAGGTTCTTAAAAATATGCTTGATGAGGAGTGATGGAGATGAAATCAGCTTACGCACTTGCAATGGAAGAATTAAACAGCAGACAGGAAAAGAATAAGGCTGAAATGGAAATGCGTCACGGAGAGGTACTTATTAAAGTGCCTGAAATGGCGAAGATTGAAACTGCACTTGCTAAAGAGGGGACAAATCTTTTAAGGGCTGTTTTAGACGGAGGACGCGATTTTGAAAAAATTAAGTCCGAAATTCAGTCCCTTCAGGAAAAGAAGAAAAATCTCCTTAAGGATAATGGTTTCAGCGAGGATTATTTAGACGACATTTATGAATGTAGTAAGTGCCGTGATACAGGCTTTGTTGACGGTTTAAGATGTGACTGTCATAAAATGCTTATAAATAAGTATATTGCAAAGAACTCAAATCTTTCAGAGCTTATGAGAAAGCAGACTTTTGAAAACTTTGATATGGGCCTGTTTACAGGGGACGAAAAGGTTGAAAAGGTTATGAAGAAGGCTTGTGGCGAAGCTCTTAAGTTTTCAAACAGCTTTGATGAGGAAAAGTCAAGTCTTCTTATTATGGGTGCTGCAGGCACAGGAAAAACTTTTCTGTCAAGCTGTATAGCGAACAGAGCCTTGGAAAGAGGAAAGACAGTTTATTATGTTTCAGCTTTTCAGATTTTTGATATGTTTGAGAAAATTCATTTTGAAAAAGGAAACACAGAGGAACTTTTACAGACTGAAAAATATATAAATGATGCAGACCTTTTAATTATTGACGACCTTGGAACTGAATTTGTAACACAGTTTACTGCTGCTGCACTTTTTAATCTTGTAAATTCAAGACTTATTGAAGAGAAGAGCACTGTAATTTCAACTAATTTAAATAAGGATGAATTGGCTGATTTATACAGCCAGCGTATAGCTTCAAGGCTTACAGGGGAATATAAGGTTATACTTACATTGGGCAAAGATTTAAGATAAGGAGTTTTCGGAATGAAAAATATGTATCTTATTATAAATCCGACTGCAGGAAAAATGAAGTCTAAAACTGCAGCCTTTGATATTATCCGTGCCTTTTGCCGTGAGGGGTATAATGTTACCTGTAAGGTAATTGAACAGTATGGTGATGCTACAGTCTTTGCAAAAGAGGCTGTAAAGAGGAAACAGGACCTTGTGGTGTGCTGTGGCGGGGACGGAACCTTAAACGGCGTAATTTCAGGAATAATTGAAAAAAATTCAGAAATTCCCATCGGCTACATCCCTGCGGGAAGCACAAACGATTTTGCAAATAGTTTAGGTATTCCTCTTAAAATTAAGGATGCTTGCAAAATGATTATTGAAGGAGAACCAAATAAAATTGATATAGGCGATTTTGAAGGGACATTTTTTTCCTATATTGCATCCTTCGGGGCATTTACCTCGGCATCATATAATACACCTCAGCAGACAAAAAATTTCCTGGGACACTTTGCTTATGTTCTTGAGGGAATTAAGGATCTTACAAAGCTTACACCCTATCATCTTAAGTGGACAGCAGACGGAAAATGCTATGAGGGAGATTATCTTTTTGGTGGGGTTTGCAATTCCACCTCTATCGGCGGGATACTTAAAATTGATGAAGAAATTGTTGATTTGAGTGACGGTGAATTTGAAGTGATTTTCACGAAATTTCCGAAAAGTGCCATGGAACTTTCAAATATTATATACGGCCTTAATAATTCTGTTTATGACAGTGAGGTCTTTGATTTTGTCAGGGCTTCCGAGATTGAGATTGAAAGTGACGGAGATTTTGACTGGTCCTTAGATGGCGAAAAAGAAGAGGGAAAGAAAAAGGTTGTTATAAAGAACCTTAAGAAGAAAATTTCTATTATAAAATAAAAACGACAGTGCTTTGGGCATCTTCAGTTAGGGATTAGCTAACTTGAAACTTTGCATTGATGGCGTTGTACTACGGAAAAAGCCTCGTTAATCCATACAGGATTAACTTCGTTTTTTGCCTTGTCCACCATCCAAAATGCTTCGTTTCAAGCAATAAATTGTTTGGATAAATAATAAAACCCTTGCGATACTTAGTATCGCAAGGGTTTTTGTAATCTTGAAATCCAAATTGACTTCTCCCTAACTAAAGACGCCTTTGGCACTGTCTTTTTTTTGGAGCTGGTGAGGGGAATCGAACCCCTGACCTTTCGATTACGAATCGAATGCACTACCGACTGTGCTACACCAGCAAACACAAAAATTATAGTACAATTCTTGAAAAAAGTCAATCTGTATGTTATATTAAATTGTGAGGAGTTGATATTATGAGAGCGTTGATTACAGGGGCGAGTGCGGGCCTTGGAGCTGAATTCGCAAGACAGTTATCTAAAATGGGCTATGACCTGATTTTAGTCGCAAGGCGTGAGGACAGGCTTAAGGAGCTGTCGGCGGAATTAGGCACGAGAACTGAAATAATCACAATGGATTTATCTCTTGAGGAGAACTGTTACAAGCTTTTTGAAAGCCTTGAAAATACAAAAATTGACCTTCTTATAAATAATGCAGGCTTTGGACTTTTTGGCGAATTCACCGATACGGATTTAGATAAGGAACTTAATATGATAGACTTAAATATTAAGTCACTTCATATTTTAACAAAGCTGTTTCTTAAGAAATTCAAAGAGGCTGACTGCGGAAGAATTCTTAACGTTGCATCCTCGGCGGCATTTTTGTCAGGCCCTCTTATGGCTACATATTACGCTACAAAGGCCTATGTTTTAAGGCTTACAGATGCAATCTCCGAGGAACTCAGGAGGGACAAGTCAAAGGTTTATATCGGAGCGCTTTGTCCGGGGCCTGTTGATACAGAGTTTTCTGCTGTGGCAGGAGTGAATTTTGCTCTTGCAGGAATTAAAGCTGATTACTGTGTAAGATATGCCTTAAAAAAGATGTTTAAGGGGAAGAAGATAATTATCCCTGGGGTAGTTGTCAGAACAGGGGTGTTCTTCCAGAGATTTTTACCTTACAGCATCTTAAGACGGATTTCATTTAACATACAGCGAAAAAAAGGTTGACCGTCAGGGAGAATTTGTGCTATACTGACAGAGTTGATTTTATTTTAGGAGAGTTTGACTATGAGAATGAGAAGAAAGAAGCATCGTGATGAACGCTTTGAAAACTGTTCAGAGCTTTTTATTGACGATATTCTTCAGTATAAAAATGATTTGAGGGCTGTTTTTGAGGACGATAAGCCGCTGCATCTTGAAATTGGTTGCGGAAAGGGAAAGTTTGTCTGCGAAATGGCACAGCTCCACCCTGATGTGAATTTCCTTGCCTTTGAGAAAAACCTTGACGTTGCAATTCTTGCAGGAGAAAAGGTGCTTAATGCAGGCCTTAAAAATGTAAAGTTTTACTGCGGAGACGCAAATGTATTAAACGAATTTGAAACAGAATCAAGAGCGGATATAATTTATCTTAATTTTTCTGACCCGTGGAAAAAGTCCAAGCAGAAGAAGAGAAGACTTACCCATGAGAATTTTCTTTCAATGTACGGAAAGCTCCTTAAAAAAGGAGGAGCAGTTTATTTTAAGACTGATAACCAGAAACTTTTTGAGTTTTCACTTAACTCCTTTGCGGATTTCGGTTTAAGACTCCATAACATTACTCTTGACCTTCACAACAGCGGTTTTGAGGGCAACGTTATGACTGAATATGAAACAAGATTTTCTGAAATGGGTCAGCCAATCTATCGCTGCGAAGTATATTTTGACTAAAATAAAAAGGACTCTTTCGAGTCCTTTTTTTATTTGTAGCTTTCTGCTGTGTCGTAGTAGGTTGTGGTGTAGCCCTCAGGGTTCGCGCAGAAACGTTCGTATTCCTTCATAATAACTTCACAAATCTTCTCTGCAGGAACGAAAGTTGAGTCTAAAATAAGGTCATAGTTATTAAAATCAAAATTATCTACATTATATATATCCTTAAATCTTTCGTTTTCAACTTTACTTCTTTCCACAAGCTTTTCGCAGGCGTCCTCTACGCTTTCGTAGGTTTCTTCTTCGCCTCGTGGACTGTACATAACTCTCTGGGCTGCAACCATTGGGTCAACTTTTACGAAAATCTTAAAGGATTTTACTGCAAAGTGCCACGCCATTCTTGAGTCAAAGATAAGCTTTTCCTCTGCCCTTTCAATAGACATATCACGGACTGTATCGTCAATAATATGGTCGTATTCAGGGTTTGTTTTCATCATTATATTCATTTCAAGAGTGCTTACGCCAAACTTGATTGCAAGCTCTCTCTGGATTTTTCCTGTGCTGTAAACCTCAAAGCCGTGTTTTTTATTTAAAATTCCGCAGATTGTGGATTTCCCGCTTCCCAGGTTTCCCGCTATTGTAATATGCATTATTATCTCTCCCTTTTTCAGATATATATATTATATATTGTAGGGAAAAAACTGTCAATGATTTTTTAGTTTTTGTAAAATTGCAGTTTTCCTTGTCATATCAGGGTTTTGCGGGATTTTGTTATTTTTATAACACAATATATTGTGTGTTGTAACAAAAATTTAACAAAATATATACAATATTTTCTAAAATTTTTCTAAAAAACTATTGACTTTGTATTCTGTTGTGCTATAATTAAAATCACCGGACAACATATCACAAGAAAATGTTGTTAATGAAATATAAAAACACAAGATATTGTGGTTTATGAATAATAATAGGAGGGAGATAATTATGAAGATTATCAAGAGAAATGGACAGGAAGTTCCTTACAATCTGGAGAAAATCATTACTGCTATCAGAAAAGCAAACGCAGGTGTTCTTTCAAGTCAGCAGATGACAGAGGAACAGATTAACGAAATTGCATTAAACGTTGAAAAGGCTTGTGAAAACGTTAACCGTTCTTTAAATGTGGAAGAAATTCAGGATATGGTTGAAGACCAGATCATGGACCAGAAGGCTTTTGCTGTTGCAAGAAACTACATCACATACCGCTACAAGAGATCTCTTGCCCGTCAGTCAAACTCTACTGACCAGCAGATTCTTACACTTATCGAATGCAACAACGAAGAGGTTAAACAGGAAAATTCAAATAAGAACCCTACTGTAAACAGCGTACAGCGTGACTATATGGCAGGCGAAGTAAGTAAGGATATTACAAAGAGAATTCTTCTCCCATCCGACATTGTAGAAGCGCACGAAAAGGGTCTTATCCACTTCCACGATGCTGACTATTTTGCACAGCATATGCACAACTGTGACCTTGTAAACCTTGAGGATATGCTCCAGAACGGAACTGTTATCTCAGGTACTATGATTGAAAGACCACACAGCTTCTCAACAGCTTGTAACATTGCTACACAGATTATTGCACAGGTTGCATCATCACAGTACGGTGGTCAGAGTATCTCCCTTACTCATCTTGCTCCTTTCGTTGACGTTTCAAGAAAGAAGATAAGAAAAGATGTTGAGGCTGAGGTTGAAACACTTGGCGTTAAGGCTGACGAAGAAAAGATTTCAGCTATTGTTGAAAAGAGACTTTTAGACGAAATCAAGAAGGGCTGTCAGATGATTCAGTATCAGGTTGTTACTCTTATGACAACCAACGGACAGGCTCCTTTCGTTACAGTATTTATGTATCTTAACGAAGCCAAGGACCCACAGCTCAAGCACGACCTTGCTTTAATTATTGAAGAAATGCTTAAGCAGAGAATTACAGGCGTCAAGAACGAAGCAGGTATCTGGATTACACCTGCATTCCCTAAACTTATCTACGTTCTTGAAGAAGATAATATTACTGAAGATGCTCCATACTGGTATCTTACAGAGCTTTCTGCTAAGTGTACAGCAAAGCGTATGGTTCCTGACTATATTTCAGAAAAAATGATGCTTAAGCTTAAGATTGACAAAAACGGCGACGGACATTGTTATACATGTATGGGATGCCGTTCATTCCTTACACCTTATGTTGACCCTGAAACAAACAAGGCTAAGTACTACGGAAGATTCAATCAGGGCGTTGTTACAATCAACCTTGTTGATATTGCTTTATCTTCAGGCGGAGATATGGAAAAGTTCTGGAAGATTTTTGACGAAAGACTTGACCTCTGTTACAGAGCACTCCTTGCAAGACACAACAGACTTAAGGGCACACTTTCTGATGCTGCTCCAATTCTCTGGCAGTACGGTGCTCTCGCAAGACTTAAGAAGGGCGAAACAATTGATAAGCTCCTCTACGGTGGCTATTCAACAATTTCTCTCGGCTATGCAGGTCTTTATGAATGTGTTAAGTATATGACAGGTAAGTCACATACTGACCCTGAAGCTACACCATTTGCTCTTGACGTAATGAAGTACTTAAATCTTGCTACAAAGACATGGAAGGAAAGACATAACGTTGACTTCAGTCTTTACGGCACACCACTTGAATCTACTACATACAAGTTTGCAAAGGCTCTCCAGCAGAGATTTGGTATTATCGAAGGTGTTACAGATAAGAACTATATTACAAACAGCTACCACGTTCATGTAACAGAAGAAATTGATGCATTCACAAAGCTTGGCTTTGAAGCACAGTTCCAGGCATTATCACCAGGCGGTGCTATCAGCTACGTTGAAGTTCCTAATATGCAGAATAATATTCCTGCTGTTATCAAGGTAATGAAGTTTATCTATGACAATATTATGTATGCTGAACTTAACACAAAGTCTGACTGCTGTCAGGAATGTGGATACGAAGGCGAAATCCAGATTGTAAAAGATGAAGACGGCAAGCTTCTCTGGGAATGTCCTAACTGTGGAAATCAGGACCAGAGTAAGATGAATGTTGCAAGACGTACTTGCGGTTATATCGGCACACAGTTCTGGAACCAGGGCAGAACTCAGGAAATTCAGGAAAGAGTTCTCCACTTATAATGAACTATTGTAACATAAAGAAATGGGATATTGCTGACGGTGTCGGCGTTCGGGTAACCTTGTTCGTTTCGGGCTGTACCCATCACTGCAAAGGGTGTTTCCAGCCTGAAACCTGGGACTTTGAATACGGCAAGCCTTTCACAAAAGAGGTAGAGGACGAGCTCCTGGAGGCTCTGGACCACGATTATATCGACGGGCTCACTCTTCTCGGAGGCGAACCTTTTGAACCTGATAATCAGCGTGCTTTGGTGCCTTTCTTAAGACGCTTTAAGGAAAAATATCCTGAAAAAGACATCTGGGCATACTCGGGATATACTCTTGACGAGGAGCTTTTAAAGGACTCCCGTGCAAGATGCGAGGTAACAGATGAAATGCTCTCATATATCAATGTTTTAGTTGACGGGGAGTTTGTTCAGGAAAAGAGAAATATAAGCCTCCAGTTCAGAGGCTCTGAAAACCAAAGACTCATTGATGTTCCAAAAACACTTGAAAATAAAGAAATTGTTTTATGGGGAGAATAAGCCTGATTTATTTCAGGCTTTTTGCCCTGTATGGAGGTATTTATGAATATTAAAATCAAGAAACTTAAGGAAAATGCTGTTATCCCTACAAGAGGCTCTGAAAAGGCTGCAGGTTACGACCTTTATGCTTGTTTTGAGGGCGAGAGTTTAACAATTCCTGCTCATTCAACTGTAAAGGTTGGTACAGGACTTGCAATTGCTGTTCCTGACGGTTATTTCGGTGCAATCTTTGCCCGTTCAGGCCTTGCAACCAAACAGGGACTTCGCCCTGCTAACTGCGTTGGAGTTGCTGATTCCGATTACAGAGGGGAATATATCGTGGCTCTTCATAACGATACTGATGAAGACAAGGTTATTGCTAAGGCTGAAAGAATTGCCCAGCTTGTAGTTATGCCGTTTTTATCAGTTGAGTTTGACGAAGTAGATGAACTTGACGAAACTGAACGCGGTGCCGGCGGTTTCGGAAGTACAGGAAAATAAAAATAAACCCCTGAATTTCAGGGGTTCTTTTTATATAAATTTTTCTCTGATTTCGTCAAAGTCTTTGTAAAGATACAGTGAGCCACAGATTACTGTGAGCTCATTTTCTTTTCTGCAGGCTGAAATTGCATCTTTGAGTTTATCAAAGGCCTCTGCCTGTATGCCGTAGGCTCTCGCCTTATTCGACAACTCTTCTGCCGAAAGGGAGCGTGGGTTATCTTTAACTGCTACGGCGTAAATTTTAACTCCCTCCGGAATTAAATTAAAGATTTCGTTATGGTCTTTTTCTTTCATTGATGCCATTACAAAGCCCGGTTTTTTATCTGGAAAATACAGCTTAAGATTTTCTGTAAGGGATTCCATACCATTTTTATTATGGGCACCGTCATAGACTAAATCAGGAGCTAAAATCTCGAATCTTGCAGGGTTTTTTGCCATTTCTAAACCTTGCCGTATCTGACTTTCATTAAGCCCTGCATAAAGGGCACATTCTATGGCAAGGGAGGCATTTTCAAACTGGTTTATGCCTTTTAGGCCTGATATAAGCCCTTTGAAATCCTTATAGTCAAAGGTTAAATCAGGGTTAACCTTTGGGGTTTCAGCCACGATTACATTGTCTGAATATTCTTTTATAACTGAAAGTGGGTTTTGAGGGATTGTAACAACTGTACTTCCCTTTATAATTCCGCATTTTTCCCTTGCAACAGCCTCGATTGTGTCCCCTAAATACTCTGTGTGGTCAAGGTCAATCCTTGTAATAACAGAGAGAAAAGGAGGAGGAATTATGTTTGTGGCGTCTCGAGTTCCGCCAAGGCCTGTTTCTAAAATTACCATATCGCAGTTTTTCTCTGCAAAGTAGAGGAATGCACAGGCTGTCCAGATTTCAAACTGGGTTGGCATTTCTCCGTGAAGTTCCTCCACTTTAAGACATTCTGTATGGACTCTTGATAAGAGGTTGTTCATTTCAACCTCGGAAATCTCTTCCCCGTCAACTGAAATTCTCTCGCAGGGGGAGATAAGGTTCGGAGAAATATATTTTCCGCATTTAAGTCCTGAGCAACTTATCATCTGTCTTAAAAATTCACAGACTGAGCCTTTGCCGTTTGTCCCTGCAACGTGGATAAATTTAAGGTTTTCCTGAGGATTGCCCAAAAAGTCCATAAGACATCTTATAGATTCAAGGCGTAATCTTGCGATTGCCTGAAAGCTGTTTGCGTAGTTGTTAAAGTTCTTCATTCATAAACCTTCTTATGTATTTTAAGTAGTATTTGCATGGGTAAATTGCAATTCCCTGAATTGCCACCTTGAGAATGGATGCAGGGGTTCTTGTTATAAGTGCAAAGCTGTAATCAGGGAAAATTCCGCAGTTTACCAAAATTACAGGGGTTAAAAATTCGTCAATTAAAAATTGTAATATAAGGCAGATTGTAATTGGCAAAAAGCTCTTTCTTTTATCAATATTGAAAAGGAGAGCGCCATAGGTAAATCCGCATAAAAACTCAACAAGAGTAAGAAGTGGGATGTAGGCTCCTACAGGCATTAAAACTGCATTGAAGAAATCCCCCAAAGCTCCTACAACTCCGCCCCATATTGGGCCGAAGAAAACTCCTGTTATAAATACTGAAACAAATTTCATAGGAATTTTAATCATAGTTCCTATGCGGAATGTGAAAAACATGGCCAAAATTACTGTTATTGCGGTGAGGAGGCCAAGCCTGCACAGCTTTTTTGTCTTTAAGTTCATAAAAAAATCCTTTCTGCAAATAGCTGCAAAAAGGTTTTTTTCTTTTTACAGCAACGGAATGCGAAATCTACACCGCAAGTCAATGACTTTTCGTATCTAGGACAACTTCCCGTTCCCAAATCACTTAACGCGTAGGTTTCTACTTTGCTAAAGTTTATCTTGTTACAAAATCAATTGTGCCGTCTGTATATGAAATGTCAGGCTCTCCGCAGATAAGCGGACGAGCATATTTTATAAAGTTTTCGTTCATTTCCATACCGTCAGGGGAAATCATATCCATAGGGATTGTCTTTTCGCCGTTGGCAATTTCGCTGACCTTATATGGAACAATGTCAATTTTATATGGTTCATCAGAAATTCTGTTAAAGCCAATCATTATTGCTGTTTCGCCCTTTAATGCAAGTTCTACGCCCTTGTGCCCTGCCTCAAAAGCTTCGTCTAAGTCGCACTTTGATGCGCCTGCAGAGAAGCATCTCTGGAGGGTGCTGAGCTCGATTGACCTTGTCTTAAGTCCTAAGCCCTGTGAAATCCAGCTTTCAACTGTTTTTCCAACACCGCCTAAAGCTGCGTGGGCAAAACCGTCTTTTCTTGTGGCAGTTTTATTTTCCCCGATATAGTTGCCCTCACTATCCTTAATTCCTTCGGAAACTGCTATGATTGAGAAGTTTTTCTCCTTCATAACACCGTCAACTTTTGAGAGGAATTTTTCCTTGTCAAAAACTGTTTCAGGGAGACAAACTGCGTCAACTGCCTTTATGTTTTCGTTGTTTGCAAGGCTTGCTGCCGCTGTAAGCCAGCCTGCGTTTCTGCCCATAATTTCAAGAACAATTACGGATTTTGTTGTGCCGTAAACCTTTGTGTCAAAGGCAAGCTGTCTTGCTGTGTTTGCAACAAATTTTGCTGCACTTCCAAAGCCCGGTGTGTGGTCTGTCTGACACAGGTCGTTGTCAATCGTTTTAGGAACTCCAACAACGCGAATATCGGATTTTTTCTCTGCGAAATACCTGCTTAATTTATCAACTGTATCCATTGAGTCATTTCCACCAATGTAGAGGAAGTAGCCTATGTCGTATTTCTTGAAAATTTCCTCAATTTTCTCGTAGGTTTCCCTGCCCTCGTCTAAATTCGGGAGTTTATGTCTGCAGGACCCAAGGT
>JAGAIJ010000072.1 GCA_017626595.1 Clostridia bacterium
ATACTTGACGGTGAGGCTGAAAATATGATCCCGAAAATTCATAATCCGTATAACCATATTGCATACAGCGCCCATGCAGGAAATGTTGTTACAAGCATCATAAACGGAAAAGTTGTAATGGAAGACAGAAAGCTGAAGTTTATTGATGAGGCTGATGTTAAGAAAAATATTGAAAGAGTATGTAAGGAGCTTTTTGTATGAGATTTGTATCATGGAATGTAAACGGGCTCCGTGCTTGTCTGGGCAAAGGTTTTGAGGACAGTATGAAAAGCCTTGACGCCGATATTTACGGACTGCAGGAAACAAAAATGCAACCTGGTCAGGCTGCAGTTGACCTTGGAGATTACACAGAATATTTTAACAGCGCAGATAAAAAAGGCTATAGTGGTACAGCAGTTTTCACAAAAGAAAAGCCGATAAATGTAACCTACGGAATCGGCATTGATGAACACGACCACGAGGGCAGAGTTATAACAGCTGAATATGACAATTTTTATTTTGTAACCTGTTATACTCCAAACTCCCAGAACGAGCTTAAAAGACTTGATTATCGAATGAAATGGGAAGAAGACTTTCTTGAATATCTAAAGGCTCTTGATAAACTCAAGCCTGTTGTCCTGTGCGGAGACCTTAACGTCGCAAAAGAAGAAATTGACCTTAAGAATCCAAAGACAAACAGAATGAATGCAGGCTTCACAGATGAAGAACGAGAAAAAATGAGAATTCTTTTAAGTTCAGGCTTTACCGACAGCTTCCGTTTTCTGCATCCTGACGAAGAAAAGTATTCCTGGTGGAGTTATAGGTTTAACGCAAGAGCCAATAACGCAGGCTGGCGTATTGATTATTTTATAGTGTCTGACAGAATTAAGGATAAGATAAAGTCGGCAGAAATTCATAACGATATAATGGGCTCCGACCATTGTCCTGTCAGCATAGAAATTGATTTATAAGCCAAAATATATTAAGGAGGAAGAAATATGATAATTCATTTAACAAAGGATAACTTTAAGGACGCCTTAAAGGGTAATAAAAAGATTTTAATTGACTTTTACGCAGACTGGTGTGCTCCATGCAGAATGATGGGTGCAGTTTTGGAAGATTGTCACGAAAGATTAAGCGTTCCTGTCGGAAAAGTTAATGTGGACGAGGACGGAGAAATTGCAGCCCTCTACGGAGTATCTTCAATCCCGACTTTAGTTTTAATTGAGGACGGAGAAACTAAAAGCGTAACAGTAGGAGCACTTTCCGAGGCTGAAATAAAAGAATTTGTCGAAAAATAAGGAAAAAAGTAAGAAGGATTTGTAAAAATCCTTCTTTTTTTATGGGCTATAGGTTTACATAACATAGATAAAAATACATAAACCCTTGATAACATAGACTTTTCTTTTTGATTAAAATGGATATTGATTTAATTTATAAAATGTGTAATAATATTTGGCAAAGGAGGCCTGACAGCTTATGTATAAAGTAATTGGAACCGAAAGGTTCGGAGTAGCAGTCGGTAGCGTGGAGATTAAAGGTTTGTTTTTTACCGAGAAGGAGGCCTTGGCATTTATCATGTGGTTAGAAGAAAATGAGGTGTTGGAGGAAGAACTGAAATATGTAGTCCGTGACTATTTTTTTGAAAAATGTATGTAATAAAAAAAGGAGGTGTAAGCCTCCTTTTTTTAGTTTGTAAATTTTACGTTTTCTTCGCCGAGAATAATTTTAAGTTCATCAACAGCTTCGGCATTTTCCTTAACCCACATTGATTTTGGAGCAAGAAGAGTCTGCTTTGTGTCTGCATAATAGATACAAACAGGAATGTCTCCGAATTTGTTTTCTAAAATATATTTTATTTTGCTAACAGTTTCAGTATCGGTGGAAACTGTTTTAAGATAAAGCTTCTTGGATTTTTCCTCAGCGTTAGTTAAAGGCATAATGTTTTCAATCCTGATTTTAGGAGCCTTGTCTTCTACAATATCAAGGTTGCCCTCTAAAACCACAATTGAGTCTTCGTTGAGAAGAGAAGGTGCTTTTCTCACAATAGTCGGGAATGCGATAGCCTCAATTGTGCCCGTTAAGTCTTCGAAGTTCACATACATCATAAGTTCGTTTTTCTTTGTGTATTGTTTTCTTATGCCTGTAATAATTCCTCCAAGCTTAACCTTGTCCCCTGACATAAAGCGGTTGTCCTCATCATCGCAGATGTCAGCCACGGTAGTTTTGAAATTCTTTGAAATTATATGGCTGTATTCGTCAAGGGGGTGGCCTGATACATAAATTCCCATATAATCCTTTTCCATTTTAAGAATGTCATTTTTCTCAAATTCAGGACTATCCTTAAAGTTATCTCCCGAGCTTTCCTCTTCAAGACCTCCGAATAAGTCCATCTGTCCTTCAAGGTTACTGTGCTTGTCCCTTGAAATACCGTCTATAACAGTTTCATAATTCTTCATAAGCACAGAGCGTTTAAGTCCGAGGGAGTCAAAAGCTCCGCTTTTTATAAGTCCTTCAACATTTCGTTTGTTAATTTTCTCGCCAACAATTCTGTTGCAGAAATCTGTAAAGGAAGTAAACTTTCCGTCTTTTTCTCTTTCGCGGACAATCTGGTCGATAACGGCCACCCCGATATTTTTAACCGCAGCCATACTGAAACGAATTGAGTTGTCGTGGGCCACGAAAGAGGCTGTACTCATATTGATATCAGGAGGGAGAATTTTAATTCCCAGAGATTTTGCCGAGTTAATATATTTGGTAATTTTATCTGTTGAACCTAAGAAGCTTGTCATAAGTGCAGCATAAAATTCTGCAGGATAATGACACTTAAGCCACGCAGTCTGGTAAGATACAAAGGCGTAGGCTGCAGCGTGGGACTTGTTAAAGGCATACTTTGCAAAGTCCATCATTTCGTCAAAGATTTCAGTTGCAGTTTTCTCGTCAAGGCCCTTTCGGATAGCACCCTCAACTGTGTAGTTGCCATTTTCGTCCTGAATACCATAAACGAAATTGTGCTTTTCCTGAATCATAACGTCCTCTTTTTTCTTGGACATAGCACGGCGCACAAGATCAGCTCTTCCCAAAGAGTAACCGCCTAAAGTCTGCACAATCTGCATAACCTGTTCCTGATAAACGATACAGCCGTAAGTTACGTCAAGAATGTTTTCAAGAAGTGGATGCTTGTAGGTAATCTGTGACGGGTTGTTTTTGTTGTTGATGTATCGCGGAATTGAGTCCATAGGACCTGGTCTGTAAAGGGAAATTCCCGCAATAATATCTTCGATGGAAGTAGGGCGAAGCTCTTTCATAAAGGACTGCATACCACCGCTTTCAAGCTGGAAAACGCCGTCAGTATTCCCCTCTGAAATCATTTTATAAACAGCCTCATCCTCAAAGTCAATTTTGCTTATGTCTATCTCAATGTTGTAGTTTTCTTTGATATTTCTGATTGCATCACGGATAACAGTGAGAGTACGGAGCCCTAAAAAGTCCATTTTAAGAAGACCAAGATGCTCAACTGTGTCCTTTGTAAACTGTGTAGTTATAACGTCTTCATTAGTCTGAACAGGCACATAGTTGTCAACAGGGTCACGGGTAATAACAACACCTGCAGCGTGAGTAGAGGTGTGTCTTGGAAGACCCTCAAGTTCACGGGCTGTGTCAATAAGCTCCTTGATTTCAGGGCTTGACTCATACATTGTTTTAAGTTCAGGATTGCTCTCTAAAGCCTTTTCGATTGTCATACCTATAACAGTCGGAATTTGCTTTGCAACAGAATCAGCGGTGGAGTATGATATATCAAGAGCGCGGGCGACATCACGGATAGCAAGGCGAGCAGCCATTGTACCAAAGGTTATAATCTGCGCCACGTGGTCGGAGCCGTACTTTTCGTTTACATAGTCAATAACTTCTCCTCGTCTTTCGTAGCAGAAGTCAATATCGATATCAGGCATTGTAACTCGTTCAGGGTTTAAAAAACGCTCGAAGAACAAGTCATATTTGATTGGGTCAATGTCTGTAATTTTAAGTGAGTATGAAACAACGGAGCCTGCAGCACTACCTCGGCCAGGTCCAACCATAATTCCGTTTGATTTTGCATAGTTAATAAAGTCCCATACGATAAGGAAGTATTCCACATATCCCATGGATTTTATTGTTTCAAGCTCATAGTCAAGCTGTTTTTTTGCTGTGCCGTCGTCCTTTGGATAACGATCCTCAAAGCCTTTGTAACATAGCTCTTTAAGATAGTCAAATGCAGTATATCCATCAGGCAACTTAAATTCAGGAAGATGAAGATGTCCGAATTCAATATCAACGTTACACATATCAGCAATTTTCTGTGTGTTTTCCACGGCTTCAGGGCAAGCCTGAAAGAGTGATAACATCTCATCTTCAGACTTAACATAAAGCTCCTCGCAGGACATTTTCATTCTGTCCTCGTCATTGACGCTTTTGCCCATCTGGATGCACATTAAAATGTCCTGATACTTTGCGTCCTCACGGCGTACATAGTGAATATCGTTGGTTGCAACAAGATTAAGCCCAAGCTCCTTTGAAAGTGCAATAAGCTTAGGGTTTAACTGTTTTTGCTCCATAAGACCGTGGTCCTGAATTTCAATAAAGAAGTTGTCCTTGCCGAATATGTCCATATATTCAAGGGCAGCATTTTTAGCACCCTCAGGGTCGCTGTTTAAGAAATGTCTTGACACAACACCAAACATACATCCGCTTAAAGCAATAATTCCCTCGTGATACTGACGGAGAATGTCCTTGTCAACTCGTGGTTTGTAGTAAAATCCCTCTACAAAACCTGAGGAAACAATTTTAATTAAATTTTTGTAGTCCTCATTATCCTTTGCAAGAAGAATGAGGTGGTAGTTTGAGGAATCATATTCGTGAACCTTGTCAAAACGGGTTCTCTGGGCAACATAAACTTCACAACCCAAAACAGGCTTAATGCCTATTTTCTTTGCATATTCGTAAAAATCAATAACACCGTACATATTTCCGTGGTCA
>JAGAIJ010000073.1 GCA_017626595.1 Clostridia bacterium
ATTTCATAGTCCTCTTTGTCTGCAGTCTGATTAAGAAGTGCCTCCACAGCTTTATCAACTGTTTCTCCGTTCTTATTTGTGCAGAGAATTACAGATAACTTCTTCTTATAATTCTTCTCGCCCTCGATAATTCCCTCAAGACCATAGAGAAGTTTATTTCTCGAAAATGCGTCAACATAGCCAAACATTGTTTCTGTATCATCAAAGGCAAACCATTTTCTGTCTCCGATAATTTCGGCTGTGTCCCCTATGTAGAAATCATAGCCATCAGGGGCATTTTCCTTATTTCCGCAGAAAATTTTAACTGCACTTTCAGGGAGGCTGATTTCAGCATCCTCTCCGAAGTTTATATAGCAAAGATTTACGCTTTCTTTTCCTAAAGAAAGGTCAGTTAGCTCATCTTTATCAATAACAGTCTGACCTGCTTTACTAAGGCAGTTCATCCATTCTTCATTTTCCCCGTCAACAATCCATACAAGGCTTGTAAGGTTAAAATCACGTCTGAAATCGTCTAAAACCATAAGCTTATAACGGTTTTTGGTAATTCCAAGTTCAGCGTCTTTTGCTGTCAGCGAACCACTGTGCCAACGATAGTAATAAACAGGCTCCTTGTTTGCTATATGTCTGATTTCAAAGAAGTTATTCATTCTCATCCAGTAGTCATAGTCCTCTAAGGTATGCTTATATGATGAATAACAATCAAGGACACAGGCTGTTTTTGCCCTATACATAAAGGCTGCGCCTACTGTATTATTGGCATAGGTATTAAGTTCCCTTGTATGCTTAGGTAAAATTACATTCCCTGAGCTTACAGGCTTTTCAAACCAGCCGTGGTTTCTGTAAACCTTTCCCTTTTCGTTAATAAGCCTCATATTTCCGATAACCATACCTGTTTTTTCGGTAGATTTAAGGTCATTCACCATTTTTTCAAGGTAGTTATCAGGCATAATATTATCAGCCGATGTCCAGGTATAAAATTCGCCCTTTGCCATAGCAAATCCCCTTGACAAAGTTCTTGGAATTTTCCTGTTTTCCTGGTCAACAACTACAATTCTTGCATCTTTTTTTGCATACTCCTGCACAATTTCAAGAGTATTATCCTTTGAGCCGTCATTTATAATTATAAACTCAAAATTCTCATAGGTCTGTCTTAAAACTGACTCAATAGACTCCCTTACAACGTCTGCGCCGTTATAAACAGGGAGAACTACTGTTATAAGGTCCTTTTCGCATGGAACGTGAACCTTTTCAATATCAAGAGGAAATTTTTCTTCCCTTTCCCTTTTGTATCTTACAAACTTATACTGATAAAGGTTCATTACCTCTTTTTTGTCTTTCTTAAACCATTTAAACATTGTCCAGCATCTCCCTCCAGGCATCCAGAGTACATTTTTTATTGAAGATTTCCATTCTGTCCTCTCCGTGCCTTACAAAACGCTTAATTTCTTTTTCAGTTATATCAATCTGTTTCTTTACATATTTCTTTGTCCAGCCAATTGGCAGATACAGGTCATCATAAAATCTCTGGGAGGTTACAATTCCCGCTTTTATTGTCTTTCTTACGTGCTCTTTAGAGAATCTGTCATGGTCAACTCTATGGAGTACCTTTGCCGCAGGCTGAAGCCCCATTCCGTAGCCTATCTGCATAAGCCTTAGCGCCAGAGCAATTTCTTCGCCCCCTGCAAAGTCATTTCCGACTCTGCCGTAGCTCATTGCAAAGCCACCTACTCGCCAAACAGCCTCACGGCTTACAGCGTAGTTTGCGCCATAAGGAATTTCAAATTGCTGTGAAGCATAGCGGAAGGTGGAGTCTGAAATTTTGAACTGACTCCAAAGATTTTCCCATCCCTTTCTCACCACATTCGGTCTTGGGAACGGCACATCTAAAATAATCTGTCCGCCCAATACCCCAAGGTCAGGGTGATACATAAAGGCTGTAAAAATTTCTTCAATCAAATAATAATCTGCCAGAACATCATCATCAAGGAAAAGAAGATATTTCCCCGTTGCGTTCCACATTCCTGCATTTCTCGCGTAGGAGAGGCCTTTTTGAGGAACTGCAATATATCTTATAAATCCCTCAAACTCGGAATATCTTTCCTGGAACTTCTTAAGCTGGTTCTCAATATCCGAATTGAATGGGTCGTTATCAACAACAATAATTTCATATTCCTTTTTGTTAAAGGACTGTCTGAAAACTGACCAGAGGGCGTCAATCAGCTTTTCCCCTCTCTTATAGGTACAGATAATTACTGACAACTTTTTCTTATATTCAGGGGCAGATTCAATCATACCCTCACTTTCGTAGAGGACTGCATTCTTTATCTTTGTATCGCAAAGTGCAAAAACAGCATCCCCCGTTTTTGCATAGAACCAGCCTCTGTAATTATCAAGCTTTTCAAGTTTTTCATTCTTTGTTGTTATACACAAATCGAAAAGTCTTTCCTTTTCCTTATTCATTCCGTCACATACAAGAACTGTTTTATACTTTTCCTGCATTTTTCTTACAACATTTTCGTCAAAGTTTTCTCCGAAATAAATATAATTTATTCCTGAATAAACTTCTGCTGTGCTGATTTTATCAAGCTCTTCCCTTGTATAGAAATACTGGCCTGCATCAAGGGCTTTTTCCTTAAACGCCTTATAAATCTCGTTGTTTTCATCATCAGCCTCTGCAACCCATATAAGTGATGAAAGATAATAATCACGTCTGTAATCGTCTAAAACCATAAGCTTATAACGATTTCTTGTAATTCCAAGCTCTTTATCGTGGGCAGTTAAGGAATCCTTATGGAATCTGTAATAATAAATCGGCTTTTTCTCTTCTGTATGCTGAACCTTAAAGAGAGAATTCATCCTCATCCAGTAGTCATAGTCTTCCAATGTATTCTTATAGGCAGAGTAATCCCCTAAAATCTGACCTGCTGTGGCACGGTACATAAAGGCTGCTCCTATTGTATTATTAGCATAGGTATTAAGTGCCTCTGCATCCTCAGGGAGCATTACATTTCCGCTTAAAATAGGCTTTTCGTACCAGAACTGTCCTCTCTTAATCTTCCCCTTGCCGTTTATAAGCCTTAAATTGCCGTAAACCATAGCTGTATCAGGTTTCGCCTTAAGCTCATTTACCAGAACCTCAAGACAGTTTTCCATTAAGATATTGTCATCAGAGGTCCAGGTATAAAATTCGCCCTTTGCTTGTCTGAAGCCCTCGGACAATGCCCTCGGGAGCTTTTTATTTTCCTGATTTACGATTTTTATTCTCTTATCAGTATAGCTTTCGACAATCTCCTTTGTGCCGTCTGTGGAGCCGTCATTTACAATAATAAGCTCAAAGTTTTTATAGGTCTGACTTAGGATACTGTCTATTGCCTCGCGAATTCTGTTTTCTCCGTTATAAACAGGGAGAATTACTGACACCAAATCCTTTTCAAAAGGTGCAGAAATCTCACTTAAATTAAGGCTTGCCATCTTTTCTCTGGCATCCTTAAAGCGTCTGAATTTTTTTCTGCAGAGCTTCATTTTAAGCTTTTTGCTCTTTTCAAAGCTATCTTTATTCAAAAGCTCATTAAAGCCTTTTCGGAGTGCAAGCCATAGGCCAATCTTCTTAAAATCGGACAGCACAAGAAGGGAACGCAAAAATGCAATTCCCGTTTTCTGCATAAGCTTTTCCATTTTAAGACCTGTTCTCCAGACATAAGTTTCCTTGGCGTCTAAAGTCGCCTGTTTATTCTGGTTAGCCTCAAACTGTATCTGTCTTATGGCGTTTCTGTCTTCTTCAATTTTCTCGTCACGTTCCCTGATTTCCTTTTCAAGTCTTAAGACCTTCTCCTCAAGGGTTTCAAGCTGATTTTCCATAGGTTTTACTCCTGTGTAATCCTGATTTCTCCCGGAATCTGCATAAGTCCGAAATATTCTCTGTCAGTCATAACCTTAACATAGACTGCACCCTCAATATAGTCGTAATAACCTATCGGATGGGTGCTTCTGTCCTCTATGGCTACACTAAGAGAATATTCGCCACAGTTAAGATAATTCTTAAACCTTACTTCTATATGGGTCTCCCCTGTTTTTTCAAACTTCATATCCTTATCAAAGGAGCAAATTACAAACAGGTCAAGGCCTCGTTTATCCTTCATTGAAACTGCAAGTCCCACATTGTCAAGGTCAGCGTCCTCAGGAATGTCTGCTGTCATTTTCAGCACAACCTCGTCCCCGATTTCAAAACAGTGCTTAACCTCTCCATTTTCGTCGTAAAGGTCAGCGGACTTGATTGTTCCAACCTTCATACCAAAACGGTTAATCGGTTCTTCCTCAGCGTTTTCTGTCACCCTTGTTCTGTCAGGGTTATTTTCAGGACGAATAACCTCTCCGTTTGTGATAAATTCCATATACTTTGATGTAACAGTATTTACATCTGCGTCAAGAATGAGCTTGCCCTCATTTATCCAGATAGCCCTTGTGCAGAATCGTCTTACAGCGTCAACATCGTGGGTTACAAAAAGGATTGTTTTTCCCATGTTTTTAAGCTCGTCAAACTTTGCATAGCACTTGGACTGGAACCTGTAGTCCCCGACAGCCAGCGCTTCGTCAACAATAAGCACATCAGGGTCCACATTTATTGCAACTGCAAAGGCAAGTCGCACGAACATACCGCTTGAGTAGGTTTTAACAGGCTGGTTTATAAAGTCGCCGATGTCTGCAAACTCTACAATTGAGTCAATATTTTCCTTTATTTTTTCCTGGGGAATCCCCATAATTGTACCGTTTAAATAAATATTTTCTATGCCTGTGTATTCAGGGTTAAAGCCTGCGCCCAGCTCTAAAAGGGCAGAAACTCTGCCGTCAACAACCACTTCACCCCTGGTGGGAGTTACTACCCCTGCAAGAATTTTAAGAAGTGTGGATTTACCTGAGCCATTCTTTCCTATAATGCCTACAGCCTCTCCCTTTTTTATACCAAAAGAAACCCCGTCAAGAGCATAAAACTCCATAGAGTGCTTCTTCTTGCTTTTGGAAAAGACAGCTTCCTTAAGCCTGTCTGACGGCTTGTCATACAGTTTATAAACTTTGTTAATATCTCTTACTTCGACAATATTTTTCACATATATCACCATCTTTTATTTTACCATAAGGATTTCCAAAAATCAATATATAATATATGTAGAAAGAAAACTGCAATAAAGAAAGCTGAACGAAAATCGTTCAGCTTTTTTATTTAATTTCCTGTGGCAAATTCTCAAATTCCTCTGTGTCAAAAAATTCCTTAAGGGTAATTCCCAAACCGTCACACAGCTGTTTAATGGTTACTACTCCAGGGTTATTACTTTTTCCGTATAAAATACTCTTCACAGTTGAAGGTGAAACCCCTGACTCTGTTGCAAGTTTATTTATAGTAATCCTCTTTTCTTCACAAAGATATAAAATCCTATTCTTTACCGCCTTATAAGTGTTCACAATAACCACCCCTTACTTCTATCATTTTATAATAGTAGTATTGACAAAGTAGGCGATATATGATACTATATAGGCTATATAAAGACTATTCGAGGTGATAAAGATGCCTTTTCTGACTATCTCATATCCAAAAAAATTACCGTTTCTACCTGTTTGCAAACTTTTCATGGACGGAATGTTTTACGATATAATCTACCCAGGAGAATCTATATGCGTTCTCGTAGATGAACAAGAACATCGTTTTCATTGTTCATATAGATATAAAAAATATAATGCCAAAAGCACCTACCCTATAATCTTGTCCATAAACAGGAAAACCGCTTTAACACTAACATTCTCTGTTCCTGAAACATTTAAGGAGTTCCTTGAATTTACCTATATGTACCTTACAGGAGAACCTGAAATAGAATTTTTTATAGATAACAAAAAAAGCTGAACGAAAATCGTTCAGCTTTTTTATTTATTGGAATTAGCCGAGTTCTGCAAAATACTTGATTGTTCTTACCATCTGGCTTGTGTATGAGTTTTCGTTATCATACCATGAAACAACCTGTACTTCGTAAAGGTCATCAGCGATAGGAGCTACCATTGTCTGTGTAGCATCGAAGAGTGAACCGTATGTGATACCAACGATATCTGAAGAAACGATTTCATCTTCGTTGTAACCGAATGATGCAGAAGAAGCAGCCTTCATTGCAGCATTGATGCCTTCCTTTGTGATATCCTTGCCCTTAACAACAGCTGTAAGGATTGTTGTTGAACCTGTTGGAACAGGAACTCTCTGTGCAGCACCGATGAGCTTGCCGTTGAGTTCAGGGATAACAAGGCCGATAGCCTTAGCAGCACCTGTTGAGTTAGGAACGATGTTAGCAGCACC
>JAGAIJ010000074.1 GCA_017626595.1 Clostridia bacterium
CGGAAAATAGTTTCCGTTTGAGATAAAAGATATTAAAAACAACAGGGGTTTTACTATTTCTGCAATAATTTCAACCATAAGATTTCCTCCTTTTTTGAAATCTTATGCCCTTTTTATTCCATTTTGCAAGTCCAAATAAAAAAGGCATATCCTAGGATATGCCAAAATTTTACTTATTTATTTTTTCTCCAAATCTCACAGTTGTTCCCGCTGTTATTCCGTAAACAGTTTTTGCACCTGCTCTTTTTAAGGCTCTTGCACATTCTCTTAAGGTTGAGCCTGTGGTACACACATCATCAACCAAAAGCACAGTCTTTCCCTTTACCTTATCTTCATATCCCTTGAATGCGTCAACAAGATTTTCAATTCTTTCTTTATGTTTCAGAGAGGTCTGTTTCGGAGTTTTCTTAATCTTCTTAAGACCCTTTCCCTCAAAAGGAATTTTTGTCAGCCTTGAAATTTCTTTTCCAAGAATATGGGATGAGGAATAGCCACGACTGTTTTGTCTTTCCTTATCAAATGGAACGGGTACAACTATGTCAAAATCAATTTCCCTATACACTTCATAGGCACGTCTGCTCATAAAATAAGCCAGGGTTTTGCCGTAGGAAGTCTTTCCGTTTTTAAATCTTAAGATACAGTTCCTGAAATCATTTCTGTATGCACCAACTGACGCAATTCTCTTACAGGGAAAATAAGTCCTTGTCATACAGTCATAGCAAAGCTTTTCTTCGCCCATACTGATTTGAGGCGTTCCGCAGCGGGTACAACATTCGTAGTCACTGCAGAACTCTATTTTGCCGTAACAGGACTTACACACATTATAGAATTTGTATTTGCCGATTTTTCCGCAGAAGATGCACTTCTTAGGAAACAGAAACTCAAACATAACTTTACTCCATACAGTTTTTCTATATAGTAACCCAAATACCACTTTTCGTCAAGCGTGCATAAAAAAAGACGGGAAGGGCGTCTTCGCTTAGGGAGAAGTCAATTTGGATTTCAAAATAAGGAAAAGCCCTGTAACGCTATGTGTTACAAGGCTTTATTATTATCCAAACAATTTATTGCTTGAAACGAAGCATTTTGAATGATGGACAAGGTAAAAAACGCAGTTAATCCTTTGTGGATTAACGAGGCTTTTTCCGTAGTACAACGTCATAAATGCAATGTTTCAAGTTGGCTAATCCCTAAATGAAGATGCCCAAACCCCGTCTTTTTTTATGAATTACAAGGGCAAAGGTTAGTTGTAACGCCGTCGGTTGGACAGCTTCTTACAACGCCTGTAACAACAATCTCTGTCTGACCTGCTGTGGTTGCATAGCAACAGTTATTAAGCACAAAGTCTGCCGCAGGGATTGTAACTCCCGCAGTTGCAGGGATTGTGAGAACACCGTTTGTATAGCTGTATAAAGCAGGGGACAGCACCTCTCCGTTCACAGTAATTGCAATACTTTCAGGGGCAGGGTTGAATACATCTGTTAAGACAATATCTGTAGCCTCTGTGTTTCCGTAGTTGAAAAGGTCAAAGGTATAGGTGAGTGTACCGCCTGATACGAATGGGTTTGGTGTCATTGACTTGATAATGTCAACATCGGCGTAAACAGCCACATCGATAACATTTGAATCCGTTAAAGGTTCACAGAGGTTACCGCCTGTGAGAGTTACTGTATTTTCAATCGATGCGCCAACCGCAAGGTTTGCACATTCATTTACCTCTGCAACATAAATAAGCATAGCTGAAGTGTTACAAGGCAGGGCTGGAATATCAAAGGTTACCAAGCCTTGCGCTACAGTCGGTGCTAAAACCGAATAGAACTGTCCGCCCACATAAAGCTGGGCAGGGCCAACATAATTAAGAGGTGTGGAGGTGCAGGTTCCGTTTGTGAATGTACCTAAATCATCTGTCAGAGTATATCCAACGCTTCCGCATTCTCCTGAATTTGTGATTGTAACAATATAGGTTATCTGTGTGCCGCCACGATAAGCATCCTGAAGAGCTGTTTTATTGATAGTAACAGGCCCTTCGAGATTTGTGGTGGCTACATTTGAAAGAGCCGTGCCCTGATTTGTCCCGCCATACAGGTAGGTCAGGCTGGCCTGATTCTGAATTTCTGGCATATTTCTAACTTCCTTTCTATTTTTATTGGAATATTAAATATTCTCCTTATATTCTATGAACTTTTTTCCTCTGTGTTAATAATTTGTTTCTGTTTGTTGCGGTAGGTTTTGTGCTACTCTTTTTCCGAAAGGAGCTGGTAACATTTTAAACAAAAAAACATTAAAAGCAGCTGCCGAGGAATATTTCAGGAAAAGCGAAAAAACTCTCCTCTACAATTCCGACGGAAGTCCTTTGACTGACAAAAACGGAGGCTATGTTTATGACACTCCCCCTCCTCCCAATCTGTCAGGGCTTGCTCTGGCGCTGGGTTTTAATTCAGTTAAAGAAATGCTTTCATATAAAGGCCCTCTTAAAAAACAGATTGCATGTCTTATTACAAAGTGCGAGGACCTTATACAGCTTCGGCTGTATGACAAGGACACCTTAAACGGTGCAAAGTTCACCCTTACGAGCTGTTTCGAGGGGTGGAGCGGAAAAGCCGATGAGACCGAAAAGGAGCTTGACGCTCTTGTTTCAGGGCTGATTGAGGAGATTGACAATGAAGCTATCGGCTAAACAAAAGGAGTTCTGGAACAACGCCAACCACCGCTGGAACATAAAATGCGGTGCTACACGAAGCGGAAAGACCTACCTTGACTATTTCCTCATTCCCAAGCGTATTAAAAACGCAGGAAGCAAAGGAATTATTCTCATAATGGGACACACAAAAAATACTGTAGAGCGAAACATTTTAGCACCTATGCGAAACATCTACGGCAAGTCCCTTGTAGGCAGAGTTACTGGAAACAATACAGTCAACCTCTTCGGGAGAAACTGTTTCGTTTTAGGAGCAGACAAAGCCTGTCAGGCATCAAGGCTTCAGGGTGCAGGGGTTGAATACTGCTACGGTGATGAAATTACCACCTGGAGCGAGGCAGTTTTCAATATGCTCAAATCACGTCTTGACAAGCCAACAAGTCTTTTTGACGGCACCTGTAACCCCGACTCCCCATCCCATTGGTTTAAAAATTTTTTAGACAGCGACGCTGACATTTTCTGTCAGAATTACACCATTGACGACAACCCTTTTCTTTCGAAAAGCTTTGTGGATAACTTAAAAAAGGAATACGCGGGGACCGTCCTTTACGACAGATACATTTTAGGAAAATGGACAAGAGCCGAGGGGCTTGTCTATCCTATGTTCAGCCCCGACATACATATTACCGATAATTTTCCTCCCTTTAAAGATTATTATGTTTCCATTGACTATGGAACTCTTAACCCCTGTTCAATGGGCCTTTGGGGCATCTCAAAGGACAATATTGCATACAGAGTCAAGGAATTTTACCACAACGGAAGAGATAATTCTCTTCTCACAGACGAAGAATATTGCGACAAGCTTGAGGAGCTTACAGCCGATACAGACGTTCGAGCTGTAATCGTTGACCCCTCGGCCTCAAGCTTTATAACTGCAATAAAACGCCGTGGCAGATTCCCCGTAAGGAAAGCTAACAACTCTGTTTTAGACGGAATACGAAATGTATCCTCCTGTCTGTCAGGGGGACAGCTTATGTTCTCTCCCAAGTGCAAGGACACAATCAGGGAGTTCTCCTCTTATTCCTGGGACACAGAAAAGGGATCAGACACGGTAATAAAAGAAAACGACCACGCAATGGACGATATGAGATACTTTGTATCAACAATACTTAAAAAAAGGAGTAAATAATGAACCTTAAAAATTTATTCAGAAGGAAGATGAATATGAACACAGAAATTATTGAAAAGAATTTAGGGAAGGCTATGTCCCACGAAATGTCAGGCTACATTTCAGAGTGGCTTTCCATGTACAGCGGGCAGGCATCCTGGCTTAAAAAAGATGTAAAAAGCCTTGGACTTCCAGCCTCAATCTCCGATGAAGTTTCAAGACTTGTAGCCTTAAATTTCAGTTCAGAGGTAAAGGGCTCGGAAAGGGCAAATTTCATCAACAAGCCTTATCAGGATTTAATTTCCCTTATAAAGCCCACAGTTGAACTTGCCTGTGCAGGCGGAGGCGTAATTTTTAAGCCCTATGTTCAGGACGGCACAATTGGCATTGATGTTATTCAGGCAGACAGCTTTATCCCTACCGCCTTTGACTCTTCAGGGAACATAACAGGCGCAATTTTCAGGGATTGCTACAAGGATGGAAATGATTACTACACACGCCTTGAATATCACCATTTTGAAGAGGGTCTCTACAAGGTGAGAAACACAGCCTTTGTAAGCACAACAAAGGGTGACCTTGGAACAGAAATTCCACTTAGCTCTGTTCCGAAATGGAAAAATCTTCAGGCTGAAACAACAATTGAAAACCTTAAAAAGCCATTGTTTTCATACTTTAAGATGCCTATGGCAAACACCTTTGACACCCACTCCCCTCTTGGAGTTTCAGTATTCTCAAGAGCAACTTCTTTAATCCGTGAGGCTGACAAGCAGTATTCACGATTGCTCTGGGAGTTCAAGTCAGGTGAAAGGGCAGTTTACGTTGACGATACAGCTGTTTTCCGTGACGGAAACGGCACAAGAATTCTCCCTGACAAACGTTTATACAGAATGATAAGCTCTGACGAAGCCTTATTTAAGGACTGGACACCAACCCTCAGGGAACAGAACCTCATAAGGGGCCTTGACCTCATTTTAAGACAGATTGAATTCAGTTGCGGTCTTACCTACGGCACATTATCCAATGTTGAAAACAAAGATAAAACTGCAGAGGAAATCCGCACATCAAAGCAGAGAAGCTACGCTCATGTGGCTGAAATTCAGGCAAATCTCAAAAATGCACTTACAGAGCTTTGTGGCGTAATCGACGCCTACATTTCACTCTACAACCTTGCGCCAAGAGGGGACTACTACCTCTCCTTTGACTTTGACGACAGCATTATTGCTGACCGTCAGACAGAATTCAAGGAAAAACTTTCACTTCTCGAACAGGGCATTATGAAGCCTTATGAAATGAGAATGTGGTACTTCGGCGAGGAAGAGGAAATCGCAAAACAAAACGCTTAAAACCAACAGCCTGACTCGAGGGGCAGTTGTTTTTAATAAATTTTCCCTTGCGGAATGGGACAAAAACTTTCGCTGTCAGTGGCGACACCACATATAAAAACTGTGACACACGAGGCAATATGGAATTTTTAAAGGAAATTCTAACAGAGGAGCTTTACACTTCCTTAGAGGACGCTCTTAAGGATAAAGATGTAAAGCTTGCTAACCTGACTGACGGAAACTATGTCAGCCGGGAAAAATATCAGGCTCTTGAAAACGAGGTTGCAACTCTTAAAAAGGGAGCTGAAACAAACGAAGCTTTGATTTCAGAACTTGAAGAGTTAAGAAACGAGAAGAAAACTGCAGAGCTTAACCGTTATCTTAAGGAGGAGGGCGTAAAAAACCCTGAACTTATCAGCCGTTTTCTAAACGGTGAGGAAGAAATCTCTGTGCAGGTAAAGGCTCTTAAAGACTCCTATCCTTATCTCTTCAGCGGTGAAACTCCAAGCTTCACAGGAAAGGTTGCTCAAGGGAGCACAACAAAGAAGGATTTTTCAAAAATGAGCTATGCCGAAAGGGTAAAGCTATACCTTGAAAATCCCTCACTTTATAACGAATTTACAAAATAAAAAGGAGACTTATTATGTTTAACAACGAAATTAACGAACAGGTACTTTCAGACCTTATCTCATCAAAAATCCAGAGCAGAATGGTTGTTGCACCATTTGCAAGAATTGACGAAACATTACTTGGTACACCAGGGGATTCAATCAAGGTTCCGCAGTACACATATATCGGCGATGCTACAGCTGTAGCAGAGGGCGACGAGGTTTCTCCGTCAGACCTTCAGGCATCTACAACAACTGTAACTGTAAGCAAGGCTCTTAAGGCTGTTGAAATTACTGACGAAGCATTAATCACAGGCTACGGCAATCCTGTCGGCGAGGCTGCTGCACAGATTTCAAAGTCAATCGCAGCAAAGCTTGACAGCGACGCATTAAACGTTCTTCTTACTGCAACAGTTAAGTTTGACGGCACAGACAACAAGATTGACTATGCAGGCATCGTATCTGCCCTTGGAATGTTCAACGAAGAAGTAAACACAGAAAAGGTTATGTTTATTCACCCTGAACAGATGACAGATTTAAGAAAGGATGCTGACTTTATTTCTGCTGACAAGTATATGGGTAACGTTATGCTCACAGGGGAAATCGGTATGATTGCAAACACAAGAATTGTTGTTTCCAACAAGGTTAAAAAGGACGAAGAAAACGGCACATTCACTAACCCAATCGTACAGCTCCAGGTTCTCGATGAAGCTGAAGCTCCTGCTGTTACAGTTTACCTCAAGAGAGATACAAACGTGGAAGTAACACGTCAGGCATTAAAGAGAGCTACTGACATTTCAGTAGATAAGTTCTACGCTGTTGCTCTTTCTAACGATTCTAAGGTTGTCCTCGCACAGTTCAAGGCGTAAACTATGATAGTTGATTACAACTTATACATAGAAAATGGTAATTCGAAGATTCCACCTGCGGAGTTTCCCTTATGGGAAACCCGCGGAGAATTCTGTCTTTTAAGATATGTAAACTCCCCTCTTGAAGAAATTGACGCATCAGGCTTAAAGCCATGTATCTGTCACATTTCAGACCTTCTCTTTGAGGAAAACAAGAGGCTTGGAATTTCTTCGGAAAACAACGACGGTTACAGCGTTTCATACGCAAATTTTCCAATTGATACGGAGATTTTAAGAACTGTTAAGCTTTATTTAGGAAATACAAACTATCTCTATAAGGGTGGTATTGCATTTGAATAAAATAACAGTTTTTCACTTTAACAAACTCTCAAAAAAATATGAAAAAACGGTGTATGAAAACATTTCCGTCCACGGCTCAGACACAATAACTGTAAGAATTTTTACAGATGAGCCAATTAAAATAAGCCCTGAGGACTATATCCTGCGGGGAGTAACCAGCGAGGAAAATCCTCCAAAGGACAAGTCCTATAAAATCACAGCGGTTTATGAAAATTTAAGGGGCACACGCCCTCACTACAAAATAAAGGGGGAATTTATCTGATTCACGAAACAGTAGAGTTTTTTTCTGATTTTAAGCCCCTGGAAAATACTACAATACACCCGGACTATCTTCCGAATTCTACTCCTTCCTGCGGAATATTCCCTGCAGGCGAAAACCCACAGGTTAAGGTTTACGCAGACGGAGAGGCAGTTTTTCAGTATGTCTTTATCTTAAAGTACAGAGCTGTTACAGATGAAATGGGCGACACAAACCTTGACTCTGCACAGCTTTTCGAGGAGCTTTCTGAGTGGATATACGAAAAAAATGAAAAGGGAGATTTCCCGAAAATTCAGGGGATATCCCCTCTCTGGCTTGAGGTTGTTTCCTCAGGAGCACAGAAGAAAACTGACAGTAAATCTGCGGTGTATGAAATCAAATTAAGATTAGTATATGAAAAGGAGAAATAAAAATGAGCTTAGTTAAAAGAGCCCAGAAGGTTGCCTTTTACGAAGTTATGGAAAACGGCGTGGCAACTTATCACAGAATGTCAAAGTTTACAGACATCACAACAGAAAAAAATCCAATTGAATACTCAAGACAGTATATCGACGAGGAATTCAAGCAGACAGCAGTTGTAGGCTACTCAACTGAAATCAGCTACGCTTTCGATATGCACTCTGAAAACCCTGTACACCTTGATATTGCAGAAATTCACGACAAGGAAATCACAGGCACAGACGCTGTTCGTTCAATTATTGTAGTTGACCTTTCAAAAGAGGTTGACGGCGGTTTTGCGGCAAGAAAGAGAAACTTCTCTGTAATCCCTAACAAAGAGGGCGACTCCACAGACGCATATACATACAGCGGAAGCTTCAGCGCCTGCGGTGAAATCATCGAGGGCGTTGCAACATCAGGCGACAATTTCGCTACAATCTCATTTAACTAATTATGAATATATTAGTTGACACTTTGCCCGACTTCATAACTGTCAGGGGCAGAAAATACAGGATAAATACAAGTCATAAGGTCTGGATTTCCTTTGAGGAGATAATGACAAATGAGAGCTTAAGTCTTTCGGACAAATATATAAAAATAATTTCCCTGTGTCTTAAAGACAAGGCTCTTCCTCCCTCTCTTGAGGAAACAATTAAGGAGCTTTTTAATTTTTATGTGATTACCCCCAACTCCCCCACAGAGAAAAATACAAAAAAGCTCCTTGACTTTTCTTATGACGGAGATTTAATTTATTCAGCCTTTCTGTCCCAATACAGCATAGACCTGACCACAACCCCGATTCACTGGTGGAAATTTATAAGTCTTTTTAAGGGACTTACCCCCGACAACCGTATCTGCGAGGTAATGCAAATCCGCAGTATAAATCCATCAAAAATTCAGGATAAGGAGCAACGGGCAATGCTGTCAAAACTGCAGAGGCAATTCCGGATTCCGTCCACAGAACCCGACAACGACATCGGGGCGGAATTCGGAAAGCTTATGTAGAAAGGAGAAGTATGGCAAACACAGATAACACCTCAAGGGAAAGCCTTGAGAATATAAAAGAATTTAACGCTGAAAAAGAGCGACTTGAGAAGCTTACAAACAGCAAAATCCTCGAAGAACAAAAGCTTTCCGACAGGGAATACATAAACCAGCTTATGCGTACCTGTAATGCAAAAAAGTCAATTATGACTACCTTAAAATCGGAAATCAAGGCAATCTACAAGGATATTGCCTCCTATGCTGAAACGGAAATTGAGCAGGTGTTAAATTCACAGAAAAAGCTTGAAAACAAGCTTAAGGACTTCGGAGACAGATACTTCGGGAAGTTTACTTTCAAAAGCGGAGGTAAAACAGAAAGTCTTAATTATCTCAACGATTTTGAAAACGACATACGAAAGCTGACTTTATACAGGGACAATATCTTAAATATCAAAAACAAAATTGGTTCTTCAGGCTTTTCAGATGAAATTGCACGGGCATTTTTCAACGAAATTGCCTCAATGGATATCGGCGAGGCCCTGAATTTTTCCAATGTGCTTTTGTCCGTCGACGACTCACAGTTTAAGGATTTCATTTCAGGATGGGACAAAAAGCAGAACTTGTCCCGTGAAATCTCTGCACAGCTTTATTCTGATGATTTTGGCAGTGCCGTTGACTCATCAGTTGACTATATGAGAGAGAAACTTGAGGCTGTGGGCTTTCAGGTTCCCGAGGGATTTTTCACAAGCGGTACAGTTTCCGCCCGAAACTTCGGCTCAGCTTTTATCCACGAGCTTGACAGTCAGCTTGCAAAAATCCGCACAAAAATAAACGGATTTACTGCCTCCCTCACATCCCCTGCAGGAAGCACAAGCAGGGTTTCAAATGTAAACACCACAAACAATATAAACATAAACGGCAACGGTATGACAAATACCGAAACCGTCAACCAGATGAAGAGAACTCTTGCTGTAATCCGTGCAGCAGGCATAAACGGAGGTGGAGAATAATGGATATAATTTACCGCAACAGCGAGGGAGAAATCTCCTTCAGCGGTTCATCAAAAGGCTATATTCACATCACAGGTATAGAGGGTACCGGACTTATTGAAAAGGAGCGAAAAAGCTATAACTTCGCTACAATTCCGGGGCAGAGCACCTACTATGAAAAGGACAGGGAAAGAGTTATAACTATGAGCTGTGACTATGAAATCAACCCTGAAATTTCCATGGAGGAAATCATAAGAATCCTTTACCACAAGGGAGAACTTATTTTGTCCCACAATGGAGTTGAGAGGAAAATTCCTTGCTATTGCGAGGAGCTTAAAATGGGTGAAACCATTGGAAAATACAGAGTTTTTGCTGTACAGTTTATCTGCGACAGCCCTTATTTTACAAACCTCGAAAAGACATATCTTCCTCTTTTTGATACCCTGAAAAATATTAAAAACGGCTTTACTCTTCCAACAGTCCTCTCCCAGAGAGAAAACACAAGAATTATAGATAATGTAAGCTATATTTCAACCTGTCCCACAGTTTATATTTTCTATAAGGGCAAGGAGGAAATCGAGGGGAATATTACCCTTACAAACTCCACAACAGCCACAGAAATCGCTCTTTCAGAGGTTCCTCTTAAAAAGGGCGACGAGATTGTTATTGATATCGGAAAGAGAACTGTAAAAAGAAGGGACGGAGAAAACCTCCTCTCCTACCTTACAGACACAAGCTTTCTCTATAATTTCAGTCTTATTCCGGGAGAAAATGTTGTGTCGGCAAGTGCTGACAACATAGACATTTCCCTTTCAATTGAATACGATATACTCTTCGGGGAGGCAGGAATGTAATGGAAGAAATATTTTTTTATGATTTTCATTTTAATTTTCTCTGCAGCATCCCCGATTTCATTTCCATAAACTTCACAGAGTATTTTAACAAGGTTGGCACAGCTGAAATCCACATTCCAAAGGAAAGTGAAAAGGCACTCGAAATCCTAAACACAGACTTTATAGTTGCCTGTTACAAAGGTCATTCCTTTATAATTACAACCAAAGTTTATGAAGAAGATTTGACTCTCTACGGCAGAACTATGAATTTCATTCTCACAAAAAGAGTTACAGAGGCTACTACCCTAAGCGACTCATTTTTGGAATCAAGCGTAAGAAAGCTTATAAGAGAAGCGTTTATAGACTCCTCCATCGTGCGACTTAACGACAAACACTTCATTTTAGGTGAAACCATAGGAAACAACGCACAGGTAACCTGTGCAATCTATGAAAACGAAAATCTTTCAGAGGTTGTATGCGAGCTTCTTAGTATGCAGGATTTAGGCCACAGCGTCACCTTTGACACCATAAATAAAAAGTGGATTTTCAACATATTAAAAGGCGGTCAGGTAAAAGATATCATCCTCTCTCCTGAAAACCGAAACGCCCACAGGCTGTGCTATACACAGGATATTTTAGACTACTTAAATACCACCCGAAACACAGCCGTAGGCACAGACCGTGACCTTACAGGGCTCTTTGCATTTCAGGGAGCTATAAGTGTATCAGGCACAGAACGAAAGCAGGACAAAATAAGACGCTTGTGCAGAAAAAAGCGTATTACAGCTAAAACTGCTGACTTTATTCACGGCAGGGACTATAACTTAGGCGATACTGTGAGAGTACAGATGAATATCGGCGGAGAAAACATTTGTGTAACCAAGAAAATAGTTGGTGTAAGCAAGTGGGCTGAACGTGGAGAAGGAATTGGCGAAGAGCCAATATTAGAAGATTAAAAGGAGTGATAAAATGGCATATAAATACAGCTTTTTAGACGGGGAAACTTACGGAGCCGAGGATATAAACAGCATTACACAAAGACTTGCAGGCTCAGGAGTTTCCCCTTTTTTAACAAAGGATACCTATAATCCTGAAGACTTAAACAGTCTTACAAAAGAGCTTGTAGAGGCAGGCACAAGCCTTGACGGGCTTAAGGTTACCGTAGAAAACGGCATTGCAAAAATAGGCAAAGGTATCGGCTTTTTCTCAAGCGGTGCAACAGTCGAAGTTGATGAAGATGGTGCAGAGGTTGAAATAATTGCAGAAGAAACAAACTATATCTACGCCGAGCACAATGAAGAAACCAACATAATTTCATTTATGAGTTCACCTGCAAAGCCTCTGGGCACAGAATATGTCCATCCTATTCTGCTGGCTAAAATTTCCTCTAAAGGCGTCCTTACAGACCTGAGAACCCATGCAAAAAGTAAGTTTGTAACAGCAGGCAGAAATAACGTAAAAAAGATTACATTATCTAATGTAACCTTTAAGAATGATGACACAATCTATACACCTGACTTTGACTATTCAGACTTTAACTTTATGTTTGCAATTGTCCAGAACGCTACATACGAGGATTACAAATATCCTGTCCGTGTTTTCGATCTTGTATCAGGAAAAACCTTAAACTCTGATACTTACAATCCACATATATACTACGAAATAAGGGACAACAAGGTCGCCCTTTGTGCAAACGGCAGTCAGACCTATAAAAACATTGACATTTATTTTGTATAAGGAGGTGGAAATATGATATTTAATTATGCAGTAAATGACGATAAAATTATCTTTACGAACACTGTGGTTTACACAGGAAATGTAAATACCTATGAATGCAAGTTTTCCTTTTCTCCTAAATGGGACAGCTACGACAAATTCGCAGTTTTCAGCGGAGATAAGAACTACACAGTCCCAATAGCTGACAACAGCTGTAAAATTCCAAAGGAAGTTTTAATGTCTGAAAACACAGTTTACATAGGAGTTTTTGGCTCATCAAATGAAAATGGGACAGACATTCTCTCCACCTCTCTTGCACCTATCAAGGTGTCAAAGGGTGCATACAACGAGGACATTACAGAAAGCCTTACCCCTGCACCCGAAATCTGGCAGGAGTATATAAACACTATAACAGGCCTTATGTCCCACTCTGTCCCAAAAATTGGCGAGGACAACTGCTGGCACCTGTGGAACAATGAGAAAAACGCCTATGAAACCACAGGCGTTAACGCAAAAGGAGATATGTCCTATAACATAATCCCTCTTGAAAGCCCTAATCTTCTTCCCGACAAAATCTACTCAATAGAGCTTTTAGAAAACATTGATTTTGTTCTTCCTGAAATTACAGACGGAAAATATCACCAGATTTTAATACACGCCATAATCGACGGTACACCTGCAGTAAGCTACGGCACAGAATGTTATTTCAATAATTCTATTCCTGATATTAATGGGGTTGCCTGTGACATTTTCTTTGAATTTAACGGATGGGCGTGGATTGCAGGAGCTATATCCATAGGAGTTGTTGAGGAGTGATAAAATGCATTTATTTAATATAAGAGCTCTTATGCTTAAATACAGCCACGAAAGAACAAATTACACAAGTATTTTAAGAAGCACCTGTCTTAATTTAGGGGAAATTGAACTTCCTGCAACAGGCACCAGAATAGAGCTAGTGTATCAGCCGTCAGCCAGCTACAAATTTATATTAGGAAAACCCTACTGTCTTAATTTTGTAAGCGAAGATGGAATTTCAGGCTTTTCCCTGCAGTTAATGTCTCCGGGAAATAAACAGTATCAACTTAATCTGCCCCAAACTTCCTATGCGACAGCTGAGGGAGATTATGTTCTGAATAAAAACACTCTTATTATAGAGAGGATTTCCGAAACAGAAACAAAGTTTTCCATTCCTGAGGCAAATATTTCTGAAACCATAAATTGTGTTAACGCCCCAACAAAAGGGGTTATGTGTCTTTTTGCAAAAGATAATATTACAAGCAACTCAACCATGGGAAAAGTTTATGGTTTTCGAATTTACCAGAACAACAGACTTGTTTTGGATTTAGTTCCCGCTGTAAGAAAGCCTGACCTTTTGAGAGGTTTTATTGATACAATAACTGATACTTTTTACGGCAGCTGCGGCAATGCCGATTTCAAAGGTGGTGAATAATATGCTGATGAAATTTATCGATAATGAAAACGTAACAAGCGTTCCAAAAAACGGATATATTACTGTAAACGGAAAAAAGAAAGGATTTTCAAATCTTCTTTCTTATCTTATGGAGAATCCTGAAGTCGCAAGGGAAAACGGATATTATCCCTACAAGGAAATTCCTTATCCAAAGCTTAAGGATGACGAGTACATAGAAGTAACCTATAACCTTGTAAACAACGAGATTATACCAAGCTTTACAGTCCTCAGATACGAAACAGGGGATGCAAAGTGACCCTTAAGGAGCTTACAGCAGGAGGCTGCACTTTAGTTCTCATTTTGCTTACCTTAATTCAGGTAACCCCTGTGAAAATCAATCCCTGGAGTGCCCTTGCCCGCTGTATCGGCAGGGCTCTTAATCAGGAAATGCACAATGCTTTAAACAGTTTGTCAGAAGAATTTATGGTCTTCAAAACAGAGGTTTCAAGGAATTTTGCAGTACAGTGCAGGGCGAGAATATTGCGTTTTGGGGACGAAATTCTCCACGATAAGCAACACACCAAGGAGCATTTCGACCAGATTTTAACTGACATAACCTACTACGAAAACTACTGCAGGCAAAACCCTCACTTCGAAAACAATATAACTGCCCTCACAAGCAAACGAATAAAAGACATTTACACAAAATGCTTAAGCGAAAATATATTTCTGTAAAGGAGAAAAATATGAAAAACAGACCTACAATTTCAACTATCGTAAGAACAGTTTTTATGTATATTGCTCTTATAAATCAGGTTTTAGCCATTTTAGGCAGGGACAAGCTTCCAATCAACGAAGATAACCTCTATCAGCTTTTGTCCCTCATCGCCACAATAATCACAAGCCTTTTTGCCTGGTGGAAAAATAACAGCTTTACCTCCCCTGCTCTTCAGGCTGACCTTTATCTTAAGGAGCTGAAAAATGCAGACAAATAAGGCAGGGCTTGAGCTTATAAAATCCTTTGAGGGGCTGGGACTTAAAGCCTACCTTTGTCCTTCAGGCGTCCTCACAATCGGCTACGGCCACACAGGCAAGGTCAGAGGAAATAAAATAACTCTGCAGACCACAATCACCCCTGAAGAAGCAGAAACTCTTCTTAAAGAAGATTTACAACGTTTTGAAAAAGCTGTAGACAGCCTGGTAAAAGTTCCCCTTAACAGCAATCAGTTTGACGCTCTTGTAAGCTTTGTCTTCAACATAGGCATAAATGCTTTTTCCACTTCCACTCTTCTCACTCTCCTTAATAACGGAGATTATAAAGGTGCAAGTCAGCAATTTAAAAGGTGGATTTATGGTAACGGCAAAAAGGTTTTAGAAGGACTTAAAAAGAGAAGAACAGCCGAAGAAAAGCTCTTTAACACGCCTGTTTTAAAGGCTCTCGAAAGTCCCAACGACATAATCTGGGAGCTTATGAACGGCAGTCTCAAAATCGAAATTCAGGACGTCAGCAAAGCTGTTTCAGACCTTGAAAAAGCAAAATCGGAAAACTCCAGCGTCTATTGGATTTTATACAAAATTGTAAATAGGTAAAACTAAAAAGCAGAGGACTTAATCCTCTGCTTTTTTATACTATTAAATTACGAAGTTCGTCTTTTCTATGAAGCATTTCATCAATGCGTTCTATATAATCTTTTGGCTCTTTTACGTTGAAAATACGCTCAATTCTGTCTAAGAAAGGGTCAACGGTTTTTGTAACTCCACCACAGCCCATTGCAATTATGCTCTGGACCTCTTCCATTATGTAGATATTGTAAAGGCTTTCCTTACCTGGCTTTGCATATCCCACATTCTCAAGATTTCCAAGCATATTTTTCTGTCTGTATAAATAATATGGAACTTTCCCCTTTTCCTTTAAGAATTCCCTCGAAAAATCAACCATTTTCCCTACTTCATTACCGTGGGTCAGGTTAAATTCTTCAATCCTTTCCTTAAGTCTTGATGACCTTTTTATGCTCATTGTATGAACAGTTGTATCATCAGGGCAAAGCTTTTCAACCTCCTCCAAAGAATACCTGAACATATCAAAAGTTTCCTCGGGGAGCCCTGCAATCAAATCCATATTTATATTATCAAATCCACAATCCCTTGCCAGATTAAAGGATTTTATTATATCTAAAGGTGTGTGCTTTCTTCCGATTATATCAAGGGTTTGCTGGTTCATAGTCTGTGGGTTTATGCTTATTCTGTCCACATTAAACTCCTTGAGAGCCATGAGCTTTTCCCTTGTAATTGTGTCAGGGCGACCTGCTTCAACTGTAAATTCTTTCATATCTTTCAGGTCAAATTCCTTATACAGACATTCAAAAACATCACGGAGC
>JAGAIJ010000075.1 GCA_017626595.1 Clostridia bacterium
CAAATTTTTCCATATCAAATACCTCCTAAAGTGATTATGCCCAAAAAGATAATGAGCATACAATTATTATATCAGTAATCCCATAACTTGTCAAAGAATAAAATTGACAATATAAAATTTAAGTGGTATGATTTTATTATGAAAATCTATTTTTATAAGAGAGAAAAAGCCACAGATGAATATATAAGGGAAAGCGTAGGAAATCCCGAGGCAAAGATTTTAAGAACAGCCAAAGGAAAGCCTTATCTTGAAAATGGACCCTTTGTAAGCGTAAGCCATACAGACGACCTTGTTGTAGTTGTAGTTTCCGAAAACAATATTGGAATTGATATGGAAAAAAAGGACAGAGAAATCAGGAAACAGGAAGAACTTATGGAAAAATATTACTCCCAAAAGGAAAAGGAATATGCAACCACAAAGGAGAAATTTCTTGAAATCTGGACAAAAAAAGAGTCTTATGGAAAGTTCACAGGGGAGGGCGTAGCCCACATAGGAAAGGACACTTTTTCTCATAAGGGACAATACGAAAAAATAGAAAAAGAGGGATATATAATTTTTGCATACAGGGAGGACGAAGATGATTTATAACAATGTAGCCGAACTTATCGGCAAAACTCCTTTAATGGAAATGAGTAATTTTAAAAATGAATATAATCTGAAAGCAGACATAATAGCAAAGCTTGAATATTTTAATCCTGCAGGTTCGGTAAAAGACCGAGTAGGGCTTAAAATGATAGAGGAAGCTGAAAGAGAGGGACGCCTTAAGAAAGGTGCAACAATAATCGAGCCAACCTCGGGAAATACAGGCATAGGCTTAAGCGCAGTTGCCACCACAAAAGGCTATAATGTAATCCTCACAATGCCTGACACAATGAGCGTTGAAAGAATAAAACTTTTAGAAGCCTATGGTGCAAAAATAGTTTTAACTGAGGGCGCAAAGGGCATGCAGGGAGCAATAGATAAGGCGAATGAGCTTTTAAAGGAAATCCCTGATAGCATCATAGCAGGACAGTTCACAAATCCTGCCAACCCAAAGGTGCATTACGAAACCACAGGCCCTGAAATCTGGGAAGACACAGAGGGCAAGGTTGATGTTTTTGTTGCAGGCGTAGGCACAGGCGGAACTATAACAGGAGTAGCTAAATATCTGAAAGAAAAAAATCCTGATATAAAGATTGTAACAATCGAGCCTGACGACTCGCCTATGCTTAGTGAGGGCAGGTCAGGCGCTCATAAAATTCAGGGCATCGGCGCAAACTTTATCCCTGAGGTTTTGGATAGAGAGCTTATTGATGAAGTGGTAAGAATTAAAACCGAAGAGGCCTATGAGGGAGCCCGCACAGCTGCAAGGAAAGAGGGAATTTTAGTTGGAATATCCTCAGGCGCAGCCCTCTGGGGAGCAAAAGTCATAGCCGAAAGAGAAGAAAATAAGGATAAAAAGATAGTGGTTCTTCTCCCTGACACAGGGGACAGATACCTTTCCACCGACCTTTTTAAGTAAACAAAAAACCCCTTGGAAACCAAGGGGTTTTATTTTATGTAAAATTATTTATGGCTAACAACAGCAGTATCCTTAAGCATAACGTCGTGTGCGCCGCCCTCGATAATACTTGTAGCAGAAACGAGAGTAATCTTTGCCTTTTCCTGAAGCTCAGGAATAGAAAGTGCGCCACAGTTACACATAGTTGAACGAACCTTGTTAAGAGTCATTGTTACGTTGTCGTGGAGTGAGCCTGCATATGGAACGTAGGAGTCAACGCCTTCTTCAAAGGAGAGCTTTGAAGCACCGCCCATATCGTATCTCTGCCAGTTTCTTGCGCGGGCTGAACCTTCGCCCCAGTATTCCTTCATAAAGTTGCCGTTAACAACAACCTTGTTTGTAGGGCTTTCGTCAAAGCGAGCGAAATATCTGCCAAGCATAACAAAGTCAGAGCCCATAGCAAGAGCAAGAGTGATGTGATAGTCCTGAACAATACCGCCGTCAGCACAGATAGGAATGTAAATACCTGTTTCTTCAAAGTATTCATCACGAGCCTTTGCAACCTCCTGCACAGCAGTAGCCTGTCCACGGCCGAGACCCTTCTGTTCACGGGTGATACAGATTGAACCGCCACCGATACCGATTTTGATAAAGTCAGCGCCGGCTTCAGCTAAGAATCTGAAACCTTCGCGGTCAACTACGTTACCTGCACCAACCTTAACAGTATCACCGTAGGTCTTACGAATCCACTGAAGAGTGCGAAGCTGCCATTCAGAGAAGCCCTCTGAAGAGTCAATACAGAGAACGTCAGCGCCGGCTTCCACGAGAAGAGGAACTCTTTCTTCGTAGTCACGGGTGTTGATACCTGCACCAACAATGTATCTCTTTGAAGAGTCAAGAATTTCCAAAGGATTGTTTTTGTGGCTTGTGTAATCCTTTCTGAAAACGAAATAGAGAAGATGTCCGTTTTTATCTATAATAGGAAGATTGTTGAGCTTGTTGTCCCAGATAATGTCGTTAGCTTCCTTAAGAGTAGTTTCCTCAGTTCCGTAGATAAGGGACTCAAAAGGAGTCATAAATTCTGAAACAGGAGTTTCAGGAGCCATACGGCTGACTCTGTAGTCACGGCTTGTGATAATGCCAAGGAGCTTACCTGTTGATGTACCGTCATCAGTAACAGCAACAGTGTTGTGTCCTGTAGCTTCCTTAAGAGCAAGAACGTCAGCAAGTGTCTGGTCAGGCTTGATATTTGAATCAGATGTAACAAAACCTGCCTTGTAGTTCTTAACCTTGCGAATCATATCAGCTTCCTGCTCAGGAGTCTGTGAACCGTAAATAAATGAGATACCGCCTTCCTGTGCAAGAGCGATAGCTAAATCGCTTCCTGAAACAGACTGCATAATAGCAGAAACAAGAGGTATGTTCATAGTAAGAGCAGGTTCTTCCCCTTTTTTAAATTTAACAACAGGTGTCTTAAGACTTACGTTAGATGTCATACATTCAGCAGATGAATAACCCGGAACCAGTAAATATTCGTTAAAGGTACGGGATGGTTGTTCAAAATAAAAAGCCATAATATCTTCCTCCATAAAAATTGATATTTTTACTATTATAGTACGAAGTGCGACAAAAATCAAGAGTTTTTTAGAGAAAAATACGGAAAATTTGAAAAGATATAAAGACTTTACTTTTGGAAGAAAATAGGGTATAATATAAGGGATTATGTGGAAGGAGGGGAAATATGAAAGAGAAAGCAGTAAAAACCATAAGCTTTATGGCTGTAATTATATTGTTTGCAAAGTTTTTAGGACTTTTCAGGGAAACAATGATTGCTGGAGTTTTCGGACAGGGCAATGCCTCTG
>JAGAIJ010000076.1 GCA_017626595.1 Clostridia bacterium
CATTTTTAATTTTCTTTGTTTCCTTAATTCTCGCCCTGATTTTTGATGTATCCTCAATTTACCTTGTTCTCGGGGGAATTCTCCTTGGTGCTTTAATCGGCGAAAGGGGGAAGAAGTAATGAACCTTTTTATTCTTTTCTTTGAGTTTTTCAAGGTAGGACTTTTTGCTATTGGCGGAGGAATGGCTACACTTCCTTTCCTTTATGATTTGGCGGGGAAATATCCTGAATTTTTATCTGAACAGATGCTTGCTGATATGATTGCGGTGTCTGAGTCCACACCTGGTCCGATTGGTGTAAACTGTGCAACCTATGTGGGATATAATTTTGCAGGGGTTTTCGGTGGAGTTATTGCGACTTTAGGACTTATAATGCCGTCAATCATTATAATCCTGATTATCGCAAAGGCTCTTGATAAATACAGCGAAAGCTCTCTTGTTAAAAATGCTTTCTACGGACTTCGTCCTGTGGTGGCGTCCCTTGTGTGCTGTGCCCTTGTGTCAATCCTTAAAAGTGCATTTTTGCCAAGGATTTCAACCCTTTCCGAAAGCTTTAATATTAAACAGATAATCGGCATAATTGAAATACCTGCAGTAATTCTTTTTGCTGTGCTTTTTGCAGTTACAAGAAAGGTAAAAATTCATCCGATTTTTATTATAATTTTATCTGCAATTATAGGCGTGATTTTCAAATTTCAGCCTGTTTTGTAAAAAAGTTCAATATTCTCTTGAAAAAGCAGAGAAATTGTGATAAAATTATCATTTGGAAATTATTTTATTTTAATATACGGAGGAAAAATCATGGGATTTATTGACGTAATCAAAGAAAGAGCCAGAGCTGATAAGAAAACTATCGTTCTTCCTGAATCTATGGACAGAAGAACTCTTGAGGCTGCTGAAACAATTTTAAAGGAAGGAATTGCTAACCTTGTAATTATCGGTACACCTGAAGAAATCGAAGCAAACGGTAAGGGACTTGATTTAACAGGTGCAACAATTATCAATCCTTTCACTTACGAAAAAACAGAAGAATATTTAAACCTTTTTGTTGAGCTCAGAAAGTCAAAGGGTTTAACATACGAAGAAGCAAAGGAAACTGCTCTCGGAGATTATATGTATTATGCTTGTCTTATGGTTAAGGCCGGGGACGCTGACGGTGTTGTTTCAGGCGCATGTCATTCAACTGCTAACACATTAAGACCAAGTCTTCAGATTATCAAGACAAAGCCGGGCGTAAAGCTTGTTTCTGCTTTCTTCTTAATGGTTGTTCCTGACTGTGAATACGGCGAAAACGGCACATTCATTTTTGCAGACAGCGGTCTTGAACAGAATCCTGACCCAGAAAAGCTTGCTGCTATTGCTGCTTGTTCTGCTGAAAGCTTTGAACTTCTCGTTCAGAAGCAGGCTAAGGTTGCTATGCTTTCACATTCAACAATGGGCAGTGCAAAGCACGCTGATGTTGATAAGGTTGTAGAAGCTACAAGAATCTGTAAGGAAATGAACCCTGACCTTTTAGTTGACGGTGAATTACAGCTTGATGCTGCTATCGTTCCATCTGTTGGTCAGTCAAAGGCTCCAAACAGCCCTGTTGCAGGTAAGGCAAACGTTCTTGTGTTCCCTGACCTTGATGCAGGCAACATCGGCTATAAGCTCGTACAGAGACTTGCTAAGGCTGAAGCATACGGACCTGTAACACAGGGTATTGCTATGCCAATCAATGACTTATCAAGAGGTTGTAGCGCTGACGATATCGTAGGCGTAGTTGCTATCACTTGTGTTCAGGCACAGGCGTAAATTTTACAAAAGGAGAAAATCAAAATGAAAATTTTAGTTATAAATGCAGGAAGCTCATCACTTAAGTATCAGCTTATTGATATGGAAACTGAAAATGTAATGGCAAAGGGTCTTTGCGAAAGAATTGGTATCGAAGGCTCAAAGCTTAACCACACTCCTGATGGTGGAGAAAAGGTTGTTATTGAAAAGCCTATGAAGGACCACGCTGATGCAATCAAAATGGTTCTGGACGCTTTAACTGACGGAAATCACGGTGTAATTTCTTCAATGGACGAAATTTCAGCTGTAGGTCACAGAGTTGTTCACGGCGGAGAAGAATTTACAGGCTCTGTTATTATCAATGATGAGGTTATGAAGGCTGTTGAAGCTTGTAACCCACTTGCACCACTTCACAATCCTGCAAACATTATCGGTATCAAGGCTTGTGAGGCTGCTATGCCAGGCGTTCCTATGGTTGGTGTATTTGATACAGCTTTCCACCAGACAATGCCTGCTGAATCATTTATGTATGGTATTCCTTATGAACTTTATAAGGAAAACAAAATCAGAAGATACGGTTTCC
>JAGAIJ010000077.1 GCA_017626595.1 Clostridia bacterium
AAAGCCACCTTAACTTCTTCCTTATTCACTATTACTTATTACTTTCCAAAAATCGACAAGTCTTTTTAAGGAATAGTGAAGAGTGAATAGGTAATAAGTAAAATCGACATTCCTCTGTCGAAGAATGTCGATTTTTGGTACGCCGGAAGGGATTCGAACCCCTGACCTTTTGGTTCGTAGCCAAACACTCTATCCAGCTGAGCTACCGGCGCGTATCACAACTGCTATAATAACACATTTTTAATTACTTTGCAAGTGTTTTGATGAAAAATTTTTACTTTTTTTGTAATTTAAGATAAAGGTCATAAACCTCACGCTTTGGAAGTTCCAGTTCTTCTGCAACTTTCTTTACAAGCTCCTTGCCGTAAAGTTCCTCTGTTTCATATTCCTTAAGGAGTTCCTCAGCCGATGGCTTTTCGGCCCTCTGTTCCTCTTTAAGCTCGTCCTTATTCTTCCCTGCGATAATCAAAACAAACTCGCCCTTTGGGGAATTTTCTTCGTAATATTTCACAGCCTCGCTGAGTGTTGTGCGGTTAAATTCCTCGTATTTTTTGGTGAGCTCTCTTGCAAGGCAAATTTCCCTGTCGCCAAAAATGTCAAGCATATCACGAAGAGTATAGATAAGCTTATGAGGCGCCTCGTAGAAAATCAGAGTCCTTGTATCGTTTTTCACGTCGTTAAGATGCTCAAATCTTGACTTTTTTGTAACAGACAAAAATCCCTCGAAAGAAAATCTGCCTGTTGGGAGCCCTGATGCTATAAGGGCTGTGGTTAAGGCGCAAGGCCCTGTAAGAGGCACAGTCTGTATGTCATTTTTTATCGCCAGCTTAACCAAATCTTCCCCAGGGTCAGAAATTGCAGGCATTCCCGCGTCGGAGCAGACTGCGATATTTTTCCCTGAAAGCAATTTTTCTATAAGGTTGCCGCCCTTTGATGCCTTATTATGCTCGTGGTAGCTTGTAACAGGGGTATCAATGTCAAAACAGTTAAGGAGCCTTAAAGTGTTTCGTGTGTCTTCGGCTGCAATTAAATCAACCTGTTTTAAGGTTTCAATCACCCTTGGCGTCATATCGGAAAGATTTCCGATTGGCGTCGGGCAAAGGTATAATATTCCGCTCATTCTGTTCCCCTTTCGTAGATTTTGTTTATTTCCTCTGTGTATTCGCCATTTTCATCGTGAACATACAACGGTGGGAGAAGCTTCAGCTTCGGTTTGCCGTGCTTTGTGCCCTCAACCAAAATCATTGTAGCTGTTTTTTCTGCACTCGGATGGATAAACTGAAGTCTTTTCGGTTCAATCCGATAGCTTTTCATAAGATAAATTATATCAATCAGGCGTTCAGGCCTGTGGATTAAAGCAAGTTTTCCCGCAGGCTTTAAAAGTGCCTCTGAAGCTCTTATAATATCCTCCAGATTGCATTTTATTTCGTGTCGGGCGATTGTTACTGTATCCTCGGTGTTTTTAAGTCCGCCGTTATTTTCTTTGTATGGCGGGTTACAGGTTATGTAGTCGAAACTGCATTTTCCAAAGGTTTCAGGTGCATTTTTTAAGTCCTCGCAAAGTATTTCAACCTTTTCCGTGAGGCTATTGAGAAAAATACTGCGCTGTGCCATTTCGGCAACCTCTTCCTGAATTTCAACTCCTGTAATTTTCTTCGCCTCAGTTTTCGCCGACAGCAAAACAGGAATAATTCCGTTTCCCGTGCATAAATCAAGGACATTTGCGCCCTTTTTTATTTCTGATTTTGCAAAGTGGCTCAGGAGCACTGCGTCCACCCCAAAGCAAAACCACTGGGGATTCTGGATAAGCTTAAGACCTTTAAGCTGTAAATCGTCAAGGCGTTCATTTTCCTTTATTAAACTTTCCATTTTATCCCCTCCTTTTTATATAAGATTAGCATATTTTTGTATTTTTTTCAACCTGTTATGGAATAAAATTGGAGATTTTCGGGTATAATTTAACAAAACAACCAGGAGGAAAAACGATATGGAATTTGCAATAAAGTCAATTTTTACTTCACCTATTGCATTATATCAGGAAAAGCAGGCAAGAAAGGTGCGCGCCTTAGAATATAATCGTCTTATGGAAGAAATCCGCACAGTTTCTTTAAATATGCGGGAGCTTCAGGGTTGTTATGACGAGGTTTCCGACGGGAAAATGCTTGATTATTTCACCTATAAACTCCGTGCAGAGCAGTGTCTTTATGAGTTTTTGCTTGAAGAGGTTAAAAAAGTGGAAAATTTTTAAGTTTTTTTAAAAAAAGCCTTGACAAAACTGTGTCAAGCATATATAATAAAAAAGCTGGTTGTGATGAGCGAGCTTGCTGGAATTGGCAGACAGGCACGTTTGAGGGGCGTGTGTTTATGACGTATGGGTTCAAGTCCCATAGCTCGCACCAGTTTTTTTATTTCAAAAATATTGCCGGATTGTGTAAAGGTAGCACCGCAGACTCTGACTCTGTTTGTATGGGTTCGAATCCTATTCCGGCAGCCAAAAAAGCACTTGCTTGATAGCAAGTGCTTTTATTTTTCCTCAAATAACTCTTCCATTTTTACTCCAAGAATTTTGGAAATCACATATATTTCTTTATCTGTAGCGCTCCTGATTTGTCCCTCAAGCTTTGAATAGCTTGTGGGATTCATATCACAGCCAAAAAGCTGTATCTGCGCAATAAAATCCTTCTGTTTTATTCCTCTTTCCTTGCGAAGAAGCTCGATATTTTTCCCCACAAGATTTTTATCTCCGTATATTTGTTTCCTTGTTTTCATATTCAAAATTCCTTTTTAGAATATTTTTCTTCATTATATTATAAATTTCTCTTGACATAATTCCATTTTAGAATTATAATATAATAAAATTCCGTTTTGGAAGATTGGAGGGTAAAAAATGGACGCAAAAAGTTATAATCAGTATCTTTCTGTCATTAAAACCGCAAATAGCATGAGCGATAAGGACAGAGCAAAGGATATTTTAAGAAATGTTCAGGCGGAGATGATTTCGAGATATGGCCTTGGCGACGAGGATGTCCAATATCTAATTAAACAGTTTGAATATAAATATTTGTAAAGAAAATCCTCTACGCCATATCGAAAGGAGGAAAATTAGATGCTAGGACTTTTAATTTTTGTTGTTTTACCTATTCTCATTATTTATTTGGTTTGTAAAAAACTAGAAGAAACACAGGCACTTAAAACAGAAAAAGCACTAGAACAGGTAAACAAGGAAAAACAAATGCGATACGAACAAATGTCAAAGGGAAAAAAGACAGCTCAGGAAATCTTTGACGAAAAGCTGATTAGAGTTAAATACGAAGAGACGATTGAAAAAGGAAGGTGCTCTTACAATACTCTAACAGAATTTTTAAGTGTTCATGGGGCTTCTTGTTTGCTTGTTTGTGATAATATTTTACCTAAATTCATCCTAGAAGATGGAGCTATTTATATAGCCATTCCAACTTACTGCAAGGATGACACGGTAGAACGTTATGAACAATCATACGAACAAAACGTTAAAAAAGAAATAGCACCTTCATCCTTTTATTTTAAGAAAATTGTAAATTGCGACGACTTCTACACCGGTATAGTCAACGAATACGAATATGCCCTGGTTAAATATATCGGCATTATTAGAGCAAGTACCCCTGAGGAGAGTAAGCGTCATTGGAGGCTCGTCAACGGATGGCTATACGAGGCAGTAGGTGGCAGAAAATAATAGCATAAGCTATTAGCTTTCGCAAAAAAGCACTTGTTATTAAACAAGTGCTTTTTCTTATCCGCAAATTTTTTCTTTCAGCTCCTTTAATATTTTCTTCTCAAGGCGGGAAACCTGTACCTGTGAAATGCCAAGACTTTGGGCAATCTGGCTTTGAGTTTTTTGTTTGAAATACCTTAATATTATAATTTTCTGTTCCCTCTGGGGAAACTCCTTAAGCGCTCCCTCTATCACAAGTCTGTCAATAATATTTTTCTCATAATTTTCAGGGCATTCAAGTTTATCCAT
>JAGAIJ010000078.1 GCA_017626595.1 Clostridia bacterium
CTAACCAACTGAACTACCGGACCGCATGTGTGGTGGGCACAATAGGGCTCGAACCTATGACCCTCTGCTTGTAAGGCAGATGCTCTCCCAGCTGAGCTATGCGCCCACACATAAGACCGTCATCGCATTACCGCGACAACAAAAACTATTATACATACTTAACCCTAAATTGTCAATAGTTTTTTTGAAAATTTTTCAAATTTTTTATTCTTTTTTCTCAATTGCCTTTTCAAGCATTTTTTCAAGGCTGTTTTTATCGAAATTATAGCTTTTTCTACAGAACTGACAGTTGATTTCGCACTGTCCGTCCTCTTCAATCATACTTCTGATTTCCTTTTCTCCAAGGCTTATAATCGCCCTTGTCATTCTGTCCTCTGAGCAGTTACACTTATAGCCTACCTCACTTTCCTCAAGAATTTCAGGTTCAAAGCCATCTAAAACATAATTTACGATTTCTTCATTATCCATTCCATTCTTAAGCATCTCACTTATAGACTTAATCTCGCTAATTTTCTTCTCAAGTCTGTCTAAATTTTTATCAGGACAGTCAGGCATAACCTGTACTATAAAGCCACCTGCTGCCATAATTGAAATATCCTTATCCACCAAAACCCCTAAAGCTACTGCAGTAGGAGTCTGTTCGGACTGGGCAAAGTAAAACGCCACATCATCGCCGATTTCACCTGTCTGGAGCGGAATCTTTCCTATATAAGGCTCTTTAAGTCTTAAGTCCTTAATCACGCTCATATAACCTGTTGTGCCCACTGCTCCGCCAACATCAAGCTTACCCTTATCATTTGGCGGAAGTTCAAGAGCATTATTCTGCACATAGCCTCTTGGGTTTCCCTCGCTGTCAGATACAGCAAGCACCATTCCTGCAGGGCCGCCGCCTCTTATCTGGAGAGTGATTGTATCGTCCTTTCCCTTAAGCATTGAACCCATAAGCATTGAGGCAGTAAGGGTTCTTCCTAAAACTGCACTCATAAGAGGGGACAGGTTATGATATAGCCTTGCCTGTTCAACTGTATCCTTTGAGTTTACAACATACATTCTTAAAAATCCGTCTTTTGTAACGGCTTTTGTAATCTTATCCATAATTCCTCCAAGAAAAAAACCGGCTCATAATAAAGAGCCGATTTCCAAGTCTGATTTGTTTATCGTATATAAAAAAGATTAAACACGGGTTACGTTAGCAGCCTGTGGACCTTTAGCACCTTCGACAACTTCAAATTCAACTTCTGCGCCTTCCTCCAATGTCTTATAGCCATCCATAGCTATAGCAGAAAAGTGTACAAATACGTCAGCTCCGTTTTCGCCTTCAATGAAGCCAAAACCTTTCTCAGCATTAAACCACTTTACTTTTCCTTTTTGCATAATTCAAAATCTCCATTCTTATGTCCTTGGTTTTTCAACCAGTAAAATAAATATACCATATTTTTCCTGTGTTGTCAAGGCATCAGCCCCTCACAATAACACCGAAAATACGCTCTGTTTCGACATCAGGATTATCAAAGGAAAATTCTTTGTAGAAGGCAGGTTTTGGAAGTCCTGCATCAGTTATAATCTCCTCAAGTTCAGCTGTGGAGTAGGCTCTCTCTTCCTGATATTCCTCAAAACGAGAGTATTTTCCATCCTCATCTTCCTCAAAAATATCAAGGATAAAGGTACAGATTTTCTCCTCCTCATCAAACTCGTTCTGCCATACGTAGAAAACTCCGTCCTCGTCCTCTACAAAGGTATTTTCTCCTAAAATCTGTCTCAACTTATATTCGGAGTTAATATCGAAAATCATTATGCCGTCAGGGTTCAGATAGTTTTTTACAAGGGCAAAAACTTTCTTCAAATCTTCAGGGTCTGTAATATAGTTCACTCCGTCAAGGGAGCAGATTACAGCGTCAACTGTGCCATAAAGCTCAAAATCGCACATATCCTGATTTATAAAAAGAATATCAAGCTCCTTTTCCTTTGCCTTTTCATTTGCAATATCAAGCATTTCAGGAGACAAATCAAGACCTATCATATCGTAGCCCTTTTCAGTCATCATACAGGTAAGAGTTCCTGAACCGCAGGCTAAATCAAGCACCAATTCAGGCTTTTTATCAAACTTCCTGAAAATGCTCTCAATATATTCCACATATTTTTCATAGTTTATGCTCTGGAGCTTGTCATAAATTCTGGCAAATTCACCGTACATATCTATTCCACCTTTTCAAGATTAGCGTAGGCTGCCATAAGCTTTTTATCTCCTGCCTCCTCAAAGGAGATTGACAGGAACATATCTTCGCCCATAGCCTTTGCTTCCTTAATTATACCAACACCGAATTTACGGTGCTTAACCTTATCTCCCACATTAAAGCTCGGTGCCCCCGCCTTCTTCTCTTTGGACTGGGTCTGTCCGAAAGACATATTAACCTTTTCAAATTCAGGTACGGAAATATGGTCAAACTCGCCGTAAACAGCTGTTTTCTTCGGTTTTTCCTCTATAAATTCAACATAGTCATCAGGAATTTCATCAATGAATCTCGAGATAAGATTGAATCGTGTTGAGCCATAGATATTTCTTACCTTGGCTGCAGTTAAAAACAGTCTTTTCTTTGCTCTTGTAATTCCTACATAGCAAAGTCGTCTTTCTTCCTCAAGCTCATCACTTTCTCCAATCGCCCTTGGGCTTGGGAACAGATTTTCCTCCATCCCCACAAGGAAAACATAAGGAAATTCCAGCCCCTTTGCACTGTGAAGAGTCATAAGTGTAACTGTTTCCTGGGACTCATCATAGTTATCAATATCCGAAATAAGAGAAATATCTTCCAATAAACTCTCTAAAGTAGTTTCGCTGTTTTGTCTTACAGACTCCTGTACCATAGAAATGAATTCCTTAAGGTTTTCAATCCTTGTTTCAGACTCCACAGTCTTTTCAGCCTTATAGCTTTCAACTATGCCTGTTTTATCCATTACCTCTTCAACAAACTGTTCAAGGGACAGATTTTCGTCGCCCTTAAGTTCGATGAGCCTGTCTATCATATCTGCAAACTGTATAATTTTGCTCTGGGCACGGGAAAGTTCAGGGAAATCCATAACCTTTCTGCACACATCAAAAATACTCATTGTATTTTCTCTTGCAATCTCCTCCATTTTATCAACAGAGGCATCGCCTATACCACGCTTAGGCTCATTTATAATTCTTTTAAGAGCCACATCGTCATTTGTGTTCTGAATAAGTCTTAAGTAGGCTGTAATATCCTTGATTTCCTTTCGGTCAAAGAACCTGAGGCCTC
>JAGAIJ010000079.1 GCA_017626595.1 Clostridia bacterium
CAATAGAATAGTGTGAACCATCAAACATAACTGATGAGAAGCCTGCTTCAATTGTCTTGAGTGCTCCTTCATAGCTGCCGTGGTCGAGATGGAGAGCAACCGGAACTGTAATTCCGAGCTCGTTAATCATTCCATTAACCATTCCTACGATTGTTGTGTAACCACACATATATTTTCCTGCACCTTCAGATACACCGAGAATAACAGGTGAGTTAAGTTCCTGAGCTGTGAGTAAGATTGCCTTAGTCCACTCAAGGTTGTTGATGTTGAACTGGCCAACCGCATATTTTCCGGCTTTAGCCTTGTCAAGCATCTCTTTTGCAGATACTAACATTTAATTTTCCTCCTAAATATATCGTTAGGTATAATATAACATTTCGACAAAATTATGTCAATAAAGAAAGTTAAATTTCTTTTAGTTAAATGTAATAAATATGGACAAAGCCTCATATTCTTTAATATCAAAAGATGAGGTGATTTAATTGGAAAGAAATTTACAGGAAATTATTGATATTCTTCCTGAACACATTTCGAAAATGCTTAAAAATGCGTTGCTTCGTTCAGGCACAAACAAAATTGAAGAAATAAGACTTCGTACAGGCAGGCCTTTGCTTGTTGATACTGCAATTGGAAAATTCGCTGTTTTATCAGGAGGAAGTTTATCTCCTGCATTAGGAGGAGCGTATATTGTAACTCCTGAAGATATAAATAAAGTTTTTATGAATATATGCGAAAACTCCGTCTATGCCTATATGGAGGAAATCAGGCAGGGGTTTATCACAATAAAAGGCGGACACAGAATCGGTTTTACAGGTAAAGCTGTTATGGAAAAAGGTTCTGTTATAAACATTAAAGAAATTAACGCTGTAAACATAAGAATTTCCGGAGAAGTTAAGGGATGTGCAAATCCTTATATAGATAAGATTGTCAGCGATGGAAAAGTTAAAAATACCCTGATTGTATCGCCTCCGGGTTGTGGCAAAACAACAATGCTTCGTGATATTGCAAGGCTTTTATCTGATTCCTGTCTTAAGGTCGGGGTCTGCGATGAAAGAGGGGAGATTGCACAGATGTATCACGGAGAGCCTCAATGCGAAATCGGGACACAGACCGACGTGATTGTTGATGCACCGAAAGATATTGCAATCGATATGTTTCTTCGGACAATGTCACCTGATGTTATAATCTGCGACGAGCTTACACAGTATGCTGATTCTAAGGCTGTGGCTCGTTGTTTCGGTACAGGCGTTAATGTGATAGCAAGTATTCACGGAGACAACATTGAAGATATTAAAAATAAGGAGATTTTTAAGGATATAATAGGCAACGGTGGTTTCACTCAGGCACTTTTGTTGTCTGCAAACAAGAAGCTTACAGGGGAAAGAATTATGGTTGATTTTTATGATTTATAGATTGTTTTTATCTTTTGTGATTGTTGCATTATGTTATGTCTGCGGAAGAAATTATTCAATGAAATTTATTGTCCGCGAGAAAAATATTGGAATTATGTGTAACTGTCTTAGGCAACTTTTATTTAATATTCAATTTCTCAATATGCCATTGTCACAGTCATTTTTTAATATATCCAAAAACGAGAAAAATGCTGTCGGAGAAATGTTTGAATATATTGGCAAGGGAATGTGCGAAAGTAAATCTGATATTTGCAATTTATGGAAGAATGCACTTGATTTTTACAAAGATGAGCTTATGTTTAGAGAAGAGGAAATTCAGATTTTAATTGATTTTGTAAAAAGGCTGGGCACAGGAGATAGAAACAACGAAATAAGTAATATAGAATGTACTGTTTTAAGGCTTAAATCAATGGAAGAAGAGGCTTTAAATGAAAAAGTTGGAAACGTTAAGATGTTTCGTGGAATGGGGCTTCTTGCTGGAATTTTTATTGTAATCATGCTTTTGTAACGGAGGATAAAAAATGAATGATATTAACCTGATTTTTAAGGTGGCAGCTGTTGGAATTATCGTTGCGGTGCTTAATATTTTGCTAGTAAAAAGCGGACGGGACGACCAGGCTATGATGACTACAATTGCAGGACTTATTGTGGTTTTACTTATGATAATTGAGAAAATTGCATATCTTTTTTCAACAATTAAGAGCGTATTCAGTTTATGAATGATATCGTCAAAATTGTCATAATCGGTATTTGTGGGACAATATTTTCGATTATCTTGAAAAAAGACAGACCTGAATTTTCTCTGATACTCTCTGTCTGTGCATCATTTCTGATTTTTATGCTTGTTGTCCCATATTTAGAGAGCTTTGTTTTAATGGCTGAAAACATAACAAATCAGGCGGGTATTAAAGCTGATTACATAAAGATTATGTTCAAAATTATTGGCATTTCCTATCTTGTCCAGTTTGGCGCTGAACTCTGCAGAGATTGCGGGGAAAATTCTCTTGCAACTAAGATTGAAATGGGTGGAAAAGCAATAATTTTATCCCTTACATTACCTGTAATTTATCAGATTTTTGATATTGTAAGCACTGTGCTTAATTTATGGTGAACTTATGAAAAAGGTTGTTGTAATTTTAGTTTTATTTTTGTTTTTAACAGGGAATGTTTATGCGGATGAATACTCTCTTATTTCGGAATATGTTTCTGTTTATACCGAAGAAATCGAAGGAGTTTTGGACTATGATTTAATAGGTGAAATAATGCCTGAATTTTCAGTCGAGGATTTTGTTTCTAAAACTGTAAAAGGGGAAAATGTATTTGATTTTCAAGGTTTGTGGGAAAGATTTAAGGAAATTATTTTAAAAGAAATAAGAGGGATATCAGGTTCTCTTGCTGTTGTTCTTTTGCTTGTAGTTTTATCATCTTTGATCTCAAATTTATCTTTAATTAAAGATGGAGGTGCAGAGAAAACTGCGCTGATTATCGGTAAAATTTTAATCGGCGGAACTCTTTCTGTTTTATTTGCATCTTTGGCAAAAACGGCTATGAATGTTATAAATACTGTTACATATTTCATGGAAACTTTAGTTCCGTCTATGGTTGTTTGTCTTACAGCCTCGGGGCTTGTAACTTCTTCGGCTACAATTCAACCACTTATTTTGGCTGTTTCAGGGGGAATAGCTATTGCCTGCAAAACTATACTTTTTCCAATGGCATCTGTATTTTTTCTTTTGAATATTTTTGGCAATTTAAGTGATGGTTTTTCTGTAAAAAAGACCCCTGAAACTATTAAAAAATTGTTTAAAATGTTTCTTGAGATTTTGTTTATAGTTTTTACTGCAATAATTTCAATTCAGGGATTTGCTTTGTCTGTAACTCAGGGGATTTCTTTTAAGGCTGCTAAATTCCTGACGGGAAACCTTGTGCCTGTTGTGGGAGGGGTCATTTCTGAGTCTTTGGAGTCGGTTGTATATTGCAATCAAGTTATTAAAGGAAGCCTTGGTATTATCGGGATTGTTGTAATAATTTTATATTTATTGTCACCTGTTATAAAGCTTATTTTAGCATCTGCTTTATTCAGAGTTTTATCAGCTCTTACCGAACCTGTTTCTGATGAAAAAACTGTGAAAATCATATCGGGATTTTGTGATTCCTTATCTATGATTACAGCGATTCTTGTATCTGTTTCCTTTGTATTTATAATTGCACTTACTATTCTTATCAGGTTGGGGAATTTCTTATGATTATATCGGATTACATATTCAGGATTTGCATTTGTCTTGCTTTATTTTCTTTTGCAGAAATTCTTTTGCCTGAGTCCAGTCTTAAAAATATTGGAAAATTCTCTCTCGGTCTTATTTATATCTTGATAATTTTATCGCCCATAAGTAACTTTTGAAAGGATACCTATGATGAAATACGCTGAATTACTAAAAAAATTTAAGGGTAAGAATTTAATATATTTGTTGATTTTAACTGCAGTTTTGTTATTGCTCTTTTCAGGAGGCAAAGTTACCGAAAATAAGAATAGTGAAATTGTAAAGCAAGAAAACAATTATTATGAAGAAATATCGGTAAGACTTGAAAATATTTTAAGTAAAATAAGAGGAGCAGGGGATGTTTCGGTTATGTTTATTCTTGAAAATAATGGGGAAGTTATCCCTGTTTTTAATAATAAAACAAGCA
>JAGAIJ010000080.1 GCA_017626595.1 Clostridia bacterium
CTTAAGACGCCCTGATCCGCAGATTGTGTGGGGCACAGGTGAGCACGGCCCTGAGTGGGAAAAGGCTGACGCGCGATACTATCGAAGCAATACAGGTGGCGGACACTGGGAAATAAGCAAACGCCTGCCTGAAAGCTGGACAATTTCTTACAGAAATCTCACTTTTGGAATTAAAAATATGGGCTTTAAGCACACAGGGATTTTTCCTGAACAGGCTACTAACTGGGACTGGTTCTCGGAGATTATCCGTTCATCAGGCAGGAAAGATGTGAACGTCTTAAACCTTTTTGCCTACACAGGCGGGGCTACTATGGCGGCGGCTGAAGCTGGGGCTTCGGTTTGCCATGTTGATGCCTCAAAGGGAATGGTTGCCTGGGCAAAGGAGAATGCTGTGCTTTCGGGACTCTCTGACAGACCAATCCGTTTTATTGTGGATGACGTTAAGAAGTTTGTGGCAAGGGAAATCCGCCGCGGAAGAAAATATGACGGAATTATTATGGACCCTCCATCATACGGAAGAGGTCCAACGGGCGAAGTATGGAAGATTGAGGACGAGCTTTTTCCGCTTATACAGATGTGTATGGAAATCTTGTCTGATGAGCCTTTATTCTTCCTTGTAAATTCATATACAACAGGTCTTTCAGGGTCTGTTATGAAAAATATCTATAAGCTCACACTTGAAAAAACCTATGGCGGAACTTCGGAAATTGACGAAGTAGGATTGCCTGTTAAAAAGGGAGGCCTTGTTCTTCCTTGCGGATATTCTGCAAGGTGGAAGAGATAGAATGGAACCAATTATTCGTGCTGAAAACCTTAAATTTTCATATAAGAATCAGGAAGACGGAAAGGAATATGAAGTCTTAAAGGGGATTGATATGGAAGTCCGAAAGGGCGAATTCCTTTGTGTTCTCGGTCACAACGGCTCGGGGAAATCTACCCTTGCAAAGCACTTCAATTCAATTCTTGTGCCTACAGAGGGCAAGGTGTTTGTTGGCGATATGGATACCTCTGAGGAGGATAAGCTCTTTGACATTCGCCAGAGAGTGGGAATGGTTTTCCAGAATCCTGATAACCAGATTGTAGCTACAATTGTGGAAGAGGATGTGGCTTTTGCTCCTGAAAATCTGGGACTTCCCCGTGAGGAAATCATAAGCCGTGTGGACTTTGCCTTAAAGACAGTCAATATGGAGGCATACAGAAACCACGCTCCACATAAGCTGTCAGGGGGACAGAAGCAGAGGGTTGCTATCGCAGGAGTTCTTGCCATGATGCCTGAAGTTATTGTTCTTGACGAGCCGACAGCTATGCTTGACCCTGTGGGAAGAAAAGAGATTATGAACACAATCAAAACCCTTAACAGAGAAAAGGGTATGACAGTTGTTTTAATTACCCATTATATGGATGAGGCTGCGGAGGCAGACAGAATTCTTGTTATGGACAAGGGCAAAATCAAAATGGAGGGAACGCCGAAAGAGGTGTTTTCAAAGGTTGATGAGGTTAAGGCTATTGGCCTTGACGTGCCTCAGGCCACAGCTCTTGCCTATGAACTGAACAAAAACGGTTTTAATCTTCCTCTTGATATTTTAAATACAGAGGATTGTGTATCAAACATAATTAAGGAACTTGAAAATGATTAAACTTGAAAATGTAACCTACACTTATTCAGAGGGCGGTCCCTTTGAGATGACTGCCGTGGATAATGTAAACCTTACTATAAATAAAGATGAGCTTGTTGGTCTTATCGGTCATACAGGATCGGGAAAATCCACCCTTATACAGATGATGAACGGACTTATCAAGCCTACATCAGGCAGGGTTTTTGTTGACGGAAAAGAGCTCCACAACAAGAAAACAAAAATGTCCGACATTCGTTTTAAGGTGGGACTTGTTATGCAGTACCCTGAGTATCAGCTTTTCGAGGAAACTGTTTATAAGGATATTGCTTTTGGCCCTGCAAATATGGATTTGCCTGACTTTGAAATAAAGCGCAGGGTGGAGTTTGCCTGTGATGCTGTTGGACTTAAGAGAGAGCTTCTTGAAAAATCTCCTTTTGATTTATCAGGGGGACAGAAACGCCGTGCAACAATAGCAGGTGTTATTGCTATGCAACCTGAAGTTCTTATTTTAGACGAGCCGACGGCGGGGCTTGACCCATCAGGCAGAGACGAAATCCTGTACCGTATAAGAGATATGCACAGAAGAGCAGGAATGGCTGTGGTTTTAGTTTCACACAGTATGGAAGATATAGCAAATATGGCTGACCGAATTGTTGTTATGAATAAGGGAAAGGTTGCCCTTGACGGAAAGCCCGCAGAAATTTTTGGTCGCCGTGAGGAGCTTGAATCCTTTGGACTTTCTGTGCCTCAGGTTACATCAATTACCCATAAGCTTCGTGAAAAGGGTTATGAACTGCCAAAGGGTATTCATACGGTTTCCGAGGCTGTTTATGAAATTATGAAGCTTAAAAAGGGGGCGGGAGATAATGTTTAAAGATATTACTTTAGGACAGTTTTTTCCCGGGGACTCCTTTGTTCACAGACTTGACCCACGGACAAAAATCTGTCTTTCGCTGATTTTTATTGTTCTTGTGTTTCTTGCAAACAGTATTTTAGGCTTTGCACTTTTAGGTGGATTTATATTGCTTGTGGCAATAATCACAAAAATTCCTCTTAAGTTTATGATAAGAGGACTTAAAACTATTATGTTTTTTATAGTGCTTACTGCGTTTTTTAACCTGTTTTTATCAACAGGCACAGTTATATGGCAGTGGCGTTTTCTGAAAATCACAGACAGAGGCTTAGAACTTGCCCTGACTATGATTGCAAGGCTTGTGCTTTTGATTTTCGGCACATCAATTTTAACTCTTACAACATCACCTATTGCTTTAACAGACGGGATTGAGGCGCTGCTTCGACCATTTAAGAAAATCAAGCTCCCTGTTCACGAGCTTGCAATGATGATGACTATTGCACTTCGTTTTATACCTACGCTTATTGATGAAACAGACAAAATCATTAAGGCGCAGACTGCAAGAGGAACTGACTTTGAGTCGGGAAATCTTATAAGACGGGCTAAGGCTTTAATTCCGATTTTAATCCCTCTTTTCATAAGCTCATTCAGACGAGCCGATGATCTGGCTCTTGCAATGGAGTGTCGTTGTTATAACGGCGGGGAAAACAGAACGAGAATGAAAGTCCTTGAAATGAAAGCTATTGACTTTGTGGGTTGGGGTGTAACCCTTGCCCTTGGGGTTATTGTAATTATACTTAACTATGTGAGGATATAATGAGAAATATTTTGATTGAGCTTATCTATGACGGCTCAGGTTTTCACGGCTGGCAAAAACAGAATAATGCACGCTCTGTTCAGGAAGAGGTTGAAAATGCCTTGTCCCGTATAACAGGGGAAACTGTGTCTGTTACAGGCTCAAGCCGTACTGATGCCGGCGTTCACGCTCTTTCATATATTTTGAATTTCTATACAAATTCGGAAATTCCTGCTGAAAAATTTGCACCTGCCCTCTCGGCACAGCTTAATCCTCAGGAGATTGTAGCTGTGAGGTCGGAAGAGGTGGATGGGGAATTTTCTGCAAGATTTTCCAATGACGGAAAAAGATATGTTTATAAAATTCACAACTCAAGACAGAGAAATCCTTTCCTTGAAAAGTACAGCTGGTATGTGCCATACGTACTTGATATTGAGGAAATGAAAAAGGCTTCAAAGTTCTTTGAGGGCACTCATGATTTTAAGGGCTTTATGGCAGTGGGTGGTTCACAGCAGACTACTGTGAGGACTATAAGATGCTGTGAGGTTTATCAAGAGGGCGATGAAATTTTTATTGAGGTTGAGGCAGACGCCTTCCTCTACAATATGGTGAGAATTATTACAGGGACTCTGGTTTATGTGGGCTGTGGTAAGATTTCTGCCTCGGATATGTCTGACATTATTCAGTCAGGGGAGAGAGAAAGGGCAGGAATGACTGCACCGCCTCAGGGACTGTATCTTAAGAAGGTGATTCTTAAATGATGAAAAACCTTTTGGAGAAAATAAAAGGTTTCTTTAAAAGAATGAACGAAAAAGTTAATACCAAAAGACTTCTCATAGCCTTCGTGCTTACTCTGGCAGTGGGAGGTATTGCGCTGTCCCTTGTGGATTATGCATTAAATTCCGAGGATGCCGCAGGATTTTCCATTAGCTCTGGCACAGAGTATCAGGTTATGGAGTACGAAAACAATGTACTTATGGTAAACAACGAGGGAATGTCTTTGGTGGATAAGGAGGGCACAACCCTCTGGAATGTGCCTCTGCCGATTACTTCTCCTATGGTGTTTATTGAGGATGAGTACATACTTTTAATTGATGCAAGAGGAAAGACTGCACATCTCTATAAGGGAGATAAGGAAGTTTCCTTTGCCCTTAGTGAAAACGAGATTTTGACTGCTTCCCTTAATAAAAAAGGCTATTTTGCTCTTGTGACATCGGAGACGGGTTACAAGGGAAAGGTTGCTGTTTACAGCAAAAAAGGTGAGGAAATCTTTAACTGGCACAGCGGAGAGGGGTATATCTCTGCGATAGACTTGTCGGACAAAAATATTCTTGCTGTGTCTCAGGTGAGGACTGATAACCTTTTGTCAAGAGTTATGGGCATAAATGTGCGTTCGGGAAAAGAAGTTTTTACTTTTGATAAAGAGGCGGTTATTTTTGCAAGCCTTAGTTTCGGAGAAGACGGAGAGGTTGTTGCTCTGTCGGAAAAGGCCCTTGTGGGAATAAGCAAAAGCGGAAAAGAAAGATTTTCTGTTGACCTTCGCGCAATGGATATAAAGTATTATGATATAAAAGGCGAAAATATTATAATTGCATCGGAGGGACCTCTTAATAATACTGTTATAAACAGATATACACGCCGTGGCAGAGCAAGAAAGGCTATGGAATGTGAGGAGGACCTTCAGAATATATCTTCCTATGGGGATAAGCTTGCAGGAACATATAAAGATGTTCTGGCATTTGTAAAGCCGGGACGAAAAATTGTGCCTTATGTAAACCTCAATCAGGATGTAAAGAACATCTGTTTCTTTAACAGGGGAAGAAATGTTTTAGTTGTTGGCTCGGGAAGAGCATCTATATACAGGACAAAATAGGAGAGAATATAATGATTGATATTATTTTAGGAATAGTTTTAATTTTATTTATTATTAAAGGAGTAAGAAGAGGAATTATCCGCTCTGTTTATCACTTTCTTAATGTGGTGATTGCGGCTTTTTGTGCATTTGGTGTTTATCCTGTATTAGGACTTACTTTAAGCCGTACCTCTGCAAGAGCATTCTTTTCAAATGTTGGATTTGAAAATCTGGTTGAAAAAATAGATGCAAATGTGGCTGTTGAGGAATACATAAAGAACTTTGATAAATTCTTTATAAAGGGTGCTGCAGTTCTTGAAACGGCAGAAGAAGCAAGTAAAGCTGTGACATATAATATGGGAATTATGGCTTGTAATGCAATTGCGTACATTTTTGTATTTATTGTTCTTATTTTTGCGGCAAATATTTTCTTAAACAGAGTTAAGCGACTTAATAAGCCTATGGAAATGCCTCGCCTTGTGAGAAAGGTTGGCGGAGGATTTTTCGGTGCGTTAAGAGGAATTGTAATTCTTTCTGTTGTTTATGCTGTTGTAGAGGTGCTTGCGCCAATACTCAATAACGGCTTTTTAAACTGGATGAATCAAAGCCGTTTAGATGGCATATTTGTATTTAAGGATGTTATTATAGATGTGCTTTCAAGAATAACATATTATAACTAATATATAAAAGGAGCTGTTTTCTTGAACAGAGAAGAACTTGAAAATAAGAAAATTGCTGAACTTAAGGAAATTGCAGAGAAGCTTGAAATAAATAATCTGTCAAAGCTTAAGAAAGCTGAGCTTATTGATGAAATTTTAAAGAAAGCAGATAACGGGTATGCTGACCCTGTGAGAAGAACTAATTTAAAATCAGGAATTCTTGAAATTCTTGATGAGGGGTACGGATTTCTCCGTTGCGATAATTACCAGACAGGGGAAGATGACGTTTTTGTTCCCAATAACCAGATTCGCCGTTTTAATTTAAAAACCGGGGACTTTATCGTGGGCAACACAAGAATGAGCGAGGGCGAACGCTATGAGGCTCTTCTTTATGTGCAGACTGTAAACGGAGATAAGGTTGATAAGGCAATAAGAAGAACTGCCTTTGACGATTTGACTCCTGTTTATCCTGATGAAAGACTGCGTCTTGAAAGGGAAAAGGGCGACTTTTCCATGCGCCTTATAGATTTTATTTCTCCAATCGGCAAAGGGCAGAGAGGAATTATTGTTGCACCGCCAAAGGCAGGAAAAACTACTCTTATGAAGAGTATCGCAAACAGCATTTCCGAAAATCATCCTGAAGTTGAGCTTATTGTGACTTTGATTGACGAGCGACCTGAAGAGGTTACTGATATGCAGAGGTCAATTAAGGGGGATGTAATTTATTCCACCTTTGACCAGACCCCTGAAAATCATATTAAGGTTGCAGAAATTGTTTTGGAACATGCAAAAAGACTTGTGGAGCACGGCAAGGATGTTGTTATACTTTTAGACAGCATCACACGCCTTGCAAGAGCATATAATCTGACTGTTTCTCCAAGCGGAAGAACATTATCCGGTGGACTTGACCCCGGTGCACTTTTCGGACCAAAAAGATTTTTCGGCGCTGCACGAAACATAGAGGGCGGAGGAAGTCTTACAATTTTAGCCACAGCTCTCGTGGAAACAGGAAGCCGTATGGATGATATGATTTTTGAGGAATTTAAGGGAACAGGAAATATGGAAGTTCACTTAGATCGTTCATTATCTGAAAAGAGAATTTTCCCAGCAATTGATATAAATAAATCTGGAACAAGACGTGAAGAAAAATTACTAACACCTAAAGAATTAGAAACTGTA
>JAGAIJ010000081.1 GCA_017626595.1 Clostridia bacterium
AAAATAAAGCTGTTGTACAAAATCTTCTATTTTTGCTTTTCCATCAAGAACATCTGTAAGGAGAATTTTATCTCCATGCATTTCTCCGCCGATTTCATTATAGACTGGAGCAATTTCCTCGTTTTCACAGACAAATTCTTCATATTCACCCCTTGAATTCAGGCGTTTTGTAAGCTTTTCAGGAGCAAGACATGGTTTAACTGTCTTTACCACCCTGTTTTCATCTAAAATAATTGAAAAATCCGCCTTAGAAGTGTTTCTGATTGAATTTCCAATATAGAAAGTGTATTCACCTTTTTCAAGAATGTAGCTTGATTTTTCAATCTTTCCTGTGTCATCAAAAGATGCAAAATCTTTAAGGTCAAAGTTGATTTTAACAACTTCTTCTTCCTCAGGATTAAGCATAGCTGTTTTCTTAAAGCCACAGAGTTCAAATTTTGGTCTCCCAAGGACTTCGCCCGGTGCGGACAAATACATTTGTACTACTTCTTTGCCTGCAGTTTTACCTGTATTTTTCACCTTAATTCTAAAGGTAATTACATCTTCTTCTGTCTTAGCATCAACAACAGTTATATCAAAATCTGTGTAGGATAAACCGTAGCCGAATGGGTATAAAACTTTTTCAGGAGCAAAGGTTTCAAAGTATCTGTAGCCTACATAAATATCTTCTGTATATTCAACATATTCTTCAGATTCAAGAAAGTTTTCTGCACTTGGGAAATCTTTGTAATCCATTGGGATTGTGTCGACAAGCTTACCTGATGGATTTATGTCGCCAACCAAAATTTTCGACCAGGCTTCGCCACCCATTGAGCCTGCCTGATAACCTAAAAGGACTGCCTTAATTTTAGGATTATTTGCAATATAACTTAAATCAATAATACTTCCGATATTAAGCACAACTATTACATTTTCAAAGGAATTTGTAACTCTGTCAATAAGTGCAATCTCCTCGTCTGTAAGATAATATCCACCCTTTTCGGCTGCAATATCTCCACTTTCGTAAGAATATCTTTTAATAACAATTACAGCTGTGTCTGTAAACTCTTTTGCACGGCTGAAAATTGTATCAGGGCAAACAGGCTCACAATAACAACCATTCTTTACCTTATCCATATAAAAGCCTGCAAGCTCCTCGAAAATTGCAACTTTCTTCTCTTTTTCCCTGTTTTTTAATCCCTCATAAAGACTGACAGAAGTTTTGGAGATTACATCTCCTGAGCCACCGCCACATTTTATATAATCAACAGAGCCTGTTCCGAAAAGAGCAAGCTTTGTACCATTATTCAAAGGTAAAATACCGTCATTTTTAAGTAAAACAGCACCTTCTTGTGCAGCATTTCCCGAAACCTTAAGATGCTTTTCGCTGCCTGTTAAATATCTTCCGTTTTCGCCAAGTCCTGAAGCAGGATGATACTTAACTCTTTCCCATTTAAGCATAATATCACTCCTAAATTGTAGATACTTTAATTGTATATTATTGCACAAAATATGTCAACAAAAATAACAAAAAAAGAGAGCCTTTTGGCTCTCTTAATTCGTAAATTATTCAACAGGAATTTCAGTTGTAGCTGAAATCATTTCAATAAATCTCATAATTAAAGTTGCAGCTTCAGCACGGGTTACATTTTCACGTGGATTTAAAGTTCTGTCTGTTCTGCCTTTCATAAGACCTGAACCAACAGCATACTTAATAGCTTCAACTGCATAATCGGAAACCGCACCGAAATCGTCATAGTTTGCAAGAATTACTTCACCAGTAGTTACATCAATACCCTTGAACTGACAATATCTGTAAATAATTGTTGCAATCTGTTCACGGGTAATGTTATTATTTGGAGCAAATTCTGTTTCAGAAATACCCTTTACAATTCCGTTTGCGTTTGCCCATGCAACTGCATCAGCATACCATTTGCCATCAAGTATATCTTCAAATGCGATTTCACCGTCAACTGCAGGAGTTCCTTCTACTCTATGAAGAATTGTAGCAAACATACCTCTTGTCAAGGTTGCTTCAGGCTGGAATTTATCAGCGTCAACGCCGTTCATAATTCCATTTTCAAGAACATAAGCAACTGCATCAGCATACCAATCGTCGCTATCTATATCAGTAAATCCGTCCTTATCTTCAGGAGCTTCTGGTGTTACAGGAGTTGTTGGTTCTTCATCCTTTTTATCGTCTGTCTTATCTTCTTCATCTTCTTCGTCGGAGCCGCCACCGCCTCCGCCGCCTCCGCCGCCATTACCTGACTTTGTGGAGAATGATGCATCTTCAGTTGCAATTTCAACAACTGTGCCGTTTTCATCAAAAGCAAGAAGATTTGAGATTTCAATCTTTGTTGAAGCCTTTTCGGAAATTGCCTTGAAATCAAGACTTAAAACGTCACCGTTACAGGAAAAATCTTCATCACTTATCATCTGATAAGCAACAACTACAATTTCGTCAAGCTCTTTGTAATCAGCTGTAGTTTTAGCAATAACTCCAAGGTCTTCACATTCAACCTCAAGAAGCTCTAAAACATCCTGGTCAAAGCCTACTTCAAAATACAATGACGCAATATTTGGAGCATCACTTAAGCTGATTGTAACAGTTGTTTTATCATTCTTAAGCTTTGAATTATCTGCAGTTAAAACAGGGTCGCCTGATGCAGCGAAAACTGAAACACAGCTAAAAATCATTGCAACAGCTAAAACTAAACTTAAAACTTTTTTCATAATTTTCACCTCTATAATTTATTTCTTTTCCATTCCACACTCGGATTCAGGAGCAAGCTCTCTGTCAACAAGCTTATCATCAAAGTGAATATCTACACCCTGATTTGTTAAAACATCCTGAAGCTTTTTAATATCTACATCATTTACAGCAACATTATCGTCAATTGCAATTGATGCCGCTGCACCTGCAGCCTGACCTGTTGCAATACAAGGTGGGATTACTCGGAGAATATCCCAACCCCAGCCTCCACCTGAGGTTACACGGCCTGCAGCTAAAATATTGTCAAATCCTTCTTTATGTATAACACCATAAGGAATTTCAAAAATATAATGCTTCTTTGAGAAATCACAGCACACGCCAACTGAATCATCAAAATGCTTATAAACATCATCTGTTGTGAATGTATAATCACCGATAAGACGTCTTGAAGTTCTGAACTGTGGCATATGTGGAAGTTCAGTAATATCACGTGTCATTCTGTCTTCTTCATTAAGACTATCAATTAAATCTACATGATTTCTTACAACATAATCTGTAATATGTTCAGCTGTAGGAGTCCAGAATGGAACGTCTTCAGGATGGAACCAAC
>JAGAIJ010000082.1 GCA_017626595.1 Clostridia bacterium
CCGCCTGAAACAACCTTGATAGGAATGTTTGTGCTCTGTCCGCCGTACATCTTTCTTCCTACAACACGCTTTGCGTACTGTACAGGGATTCTTCTTTCAGCTTCATTGAACAATACAACAAATCCAACTACTACTACAACCAATACAACTAATGCGATTACCGCAAAGATGTTAAGGGTTCCGCTCTTGAAGTAATCAAATAATGTGTATGCAAGTGCAGGTACTCTTGAAATAATACCTGTGAAGATGATGAGAGAAATACCGTTACCGATTCCCTTTTCTGTAATCTGTTCACCAAGCCACATAAGGAACGCTGTTCCTGCTGTGAATGTGCCGATGATTACTACTGCAGATAAGAAACCTGGATTTGTAACTGCGTTTGCGTTCTTCAGGAGGAAGTAAAGTCCCATAGCCTGAATGATTGCGAGAACAACAGTTCCGTATCTCATAAGCTGTGCAATCTTCTTTCTGCCTTCCTCTCCCTGCTTCTGAAGTCTTTCAAGTGCAGGAATAGCAACGCATAAAAGCTGCATAATGATTGATGAGTTGATGTATGGTGTGATACTCATTGCAAAAATTGTTGCATTCTTGAAAGCACCACCGGATACTACATCGATAAATCCGATTAACGACATTTCAGATGAGAACATCTGTTCCATCGCACCTTTGTCCAATAAAGGAACTGGAATGAAACATCCAAAACGGAAAATTACCATCATCATAAGTGTATAAAATAATTTCTTTCTGAGGTCTGGTATTTTCCATGCGTTTCTAATTGTTTCAAACATTATTATACCACCTCAACCTTTCCCCCGGCAGCTGTAATCTTTTCTTCAGCAGTCTTGCTGAATCTCTTAGCCTTAACCGTGAGAGATTTTTCGAGTTCACCACGGCCTAAAATTACTACGCCGTCACAAACCTTTGAAATTACACCTGCTTCCTTGAGTGTTTCAGCTGTAACTTCTGTTCCATTTTCAAACTTATTTAACATTTCAACATTTACAGAAACATATTCCTTTGCGAAAATATTTGTAAATCCACGCTTTGGAAGTCTTCTGTAAATAGGCATCTGTCCACCTTCGAAACCTGGTCTTACGCCACCGCCGCTGCGGGCATTCTGACCCTTGTGTCCCTTACCAGCAGTCTTACCGTTACCGCTTCCGTGACCTCTGCCTACTCTGAAATAATCTTTCTTTGAGCCTTCGCTCGGAGATAATTCATGAAGTTTCATTAAGTACACCTCCTCTTATGTTTTTATATCCTATTGCGTTTTACGCTTCTTCAACTGTTACAAGATGCTTAACCTTGAAAATCATACCTCTAATCTGTGGATTGTCAGGTTTTTCAACGCACTGGTGAAGCTTATGAAGTCCGAGAGCTTCTACAGTCGCGATCTGGTCTTTCTTGCAGCCAATTGTACTTTTTGTAAGTGTTACCATTAACTTTTTAGCCAAGGAAAAAACCTCCTATCTTTCTTGGTCTTTGGAAATTAACCTAAGATTTCTTCAGGCTTCTTTCCTCTGAGCTTTGCAACTTCTTCTACGCTCTTAAGTGATGCAAGAGCTTCAACTGTTGCTGAAACTACGTTCTTTGGATTGTTACTTCTTAAACATTTTGTTCTGATATCTCTGATACCTGCGAGTTCCAAAACTACACGGGCAGGGCCACCGGCGATAACACCAGTACCTTCTGCTGCTGGCTTGAGTAATACTCTGCCGGCACCGTATTCACCGATAATTTCGTGTGGGATTGTTGTGTTAACTCTTGGTACGAAAATTAAGTTTTTCTTTGCTTCATCGATACCCTTACGGATAGCATCTGGAATTTCAGCAGCCTTTCCCATACCGTATCCAACATGGCCGTTTCCGTCACCTACTACAACGAGTGCGCTGAATCTTGATGTTCTACCACCCTTTACAGTCTTTGATACTCTGTTGAAAGTAACTACTTTTTCCTGTAAATCAAGCACAGATGCGTCAATACGTTCCTGCTTTCTTGATCTTTCTACTACTTCTGCCATTTATGTTTCACCTCTCTTACGATTAGAATTCGAGACCGCCTTCACGAGCCCCTTCTGCTACGGCAGCAACTCTGCCGTGGAATAAATATCCGCCTCTGTCAAAAACAACTTCCTTAATGCCTTTTTCAGAAGCCTTCTTAGCGATTAAAAGTCCAACTGCTTTTGCTGCTTCACAGTTTCCACCGTAGTTTGCCTTGAGTTCTGCATCAAGTGTTGAAGCAGATACAAGAGTTACACCCTTAACGTCATCAATAATCTGTACGTTGATATTCTTACGGCTTCTATAAACTGAAAGTCTTGGACATTCAGCTGTGCCAGAGATTTTCTTACGAACACGTGCGTGTCTGGCAAGTCTTGACACATTACTATCTTTTCTCTTAATCATTTGAATTGCACCTCCTTGTGCGGAATTTGAAAAACAGTATATATAAGGAAGAAATTACTTCTTCTTTGAACCTGTCTTTCCTTCTTTTCTTCTGATTGTTTCTTCAACATATTTGATACCCTTGCCCTTATATGGTTCTGGTGGTCTCTTTTCTCTTACTTTCGCAGCGAACTGACCAACTACCTGCTTATTAGGACCTGAGATTATAATCTGGTTTGGCTGAGGAACATCGATTTTTATGCCGTCGATTTCTTCCATTTCAACCTGATGGGAATAACCAAGGTTTAATACAAGCTTATTTCCCTGCTTTGCAGCTCTGTAACCAACACCGTTGATTTCAAGCTCTCTTTTGAAGCCTGTTGCTGCGCCTTCTACCATATTAGCTACGAGTGTACGTGTTAAGCCGTGTAATGACTTATGCATCTTATTATCAGATGGACGCTTAACAATGATTTCAGCGCCTTCCATTTCGATAATCATATCGTCATGCATCTTCTCAACTAATGTACCCTGTGGGCCTTTTACAGTAACTAAATTGTTTTCACCTATTGTAACTTCAACACCTGCTGGTATTGTAATAGGCATCTTACCGATACGAGACATTCAAAATTCCTCCTTTCTTACCAAATAAATGCTAAAACTTCTCCGCCTACGTTCTGGCGACGAGCTTCCTTGTCTGTCATAATACCCTTTGATGTAGAAATGATTGCGATACCTAAGCCCTTAAGTACTCTTGGGAGTTCTTCTTTAGACGCATAAATTCTAAGACCTGGCTTTGATACTCTCTTAAGACCTGATAAAACCTTCTGCTTATTTTCAGCGTACTTAAGTGTAACTCTGATAATACCCTGTGTTTCATCAGCAATAAATTCTACGTTCTTTACATAACCTTCGTCAAGTAAAATCTTAGCGATGGCCATCTTCATCTTTGAAGCAGGAATGTCAACTGTCTGATGCTTTGAGTTGTTGGCATTTCTGATTCTTGTAAGCATATCTGCTATTGGATCTGTGATCTGCATATTTTTATCCTCCTTCTTAGCGGATTTCAGAGAGTCAGTTTGGTTATCCGAATCACAAATAATTAACCACTTGACTCTTCCTATTTAATATATTTTCGGCTTACCAAGAAGCCTTTTTAACACCCGGAATCTGACCCTTATAAGCCAATTCACGGAAGCAAATTCTGCAAATGCCGAACTTACGAAGGTAAGCATGTGGTCTTCCACAAATCTGGCATCTTGAGTATTCTCTTGTAGAATACTTCTGCTTCTTCTGCTGTTTTAATATCATAGATTTCTTTGCCATGAGCTTTAATCTCCTCCTTTATAAGAGTTCAAAATGTCCGCGAACTATTTCGCAAACGGAGCACCCATTAATGAAAGAAGTTCACGAGCTTCTTCATCTGTGTGTGCTGTTGTAACAAAGATTATATCCATACCGCGGATAGCATCTATCTTATCGTAATCAATTTCAGGGAAGATGAGCTGTTCCTTAATACCCATTGAGTAGTTACCTCTACCGTCGAATGAGTTAGGGTTGATTCCTCTGAAGTCACGTACTCTTGGGAGAGCAGCGTTAAAGAGTTTGTCAACGAATTCATACATCTTTGAACCTCTGAGTGTAACCTTACAACCGATGTTCATACCTTCTCTGATTTTGAATGTAGCAACTGACTTTCTTGCCTTTGTAACGATTGGCTTCTGACCTGTGATAATTGCAAGGTCGTTCATAGCGTTATCGATAACCTTTGAGTTATCCTTTGCTTCGCCGCAACCAATGTTAACTATTACTTTTTCGAGCTTTGGAATCTGCATAACACTTTTGTAGTTAAACTTCTTCATCATAGCATCTTTAATTTCTTTTGTATAGAGTTCTTCAAGTCTCATTGAAAATTATCCTCCTTCCGTTAACAATTATTCGAAGATTTCGCCGCACTTCTTGCAGTAACGAACGTGTGTACCGTCCTCTAAAACCTTTCTTCCTATTCTTGTTGCAGCATTACACTTTCCGCAAACATTCATAACCTTGCTTGCGTAAATTGGTGTTTCCTGGCTGATAATTCCGCCTTCTTCGCCCATACGACGTGGCTTCTTATGCTTCTTTGCCATTGATACGCCTTCAACAATAACAGTTCTCTTAACAGGGTTTACAGAAAGAACCTTGCCCTTCTTGCCCTTATCTTTACCGGATAATACAACAACTGTATCTCCAGTCTTAACATGCATCTTTATCATGATTTTTCCTCCTTTCACCATTTTTACTGGTAAAATAATAGAAATTATAAAACTTCAGGTGCAAGTGATAAAATCTTTAAAAATTCCTTCTCACGAAGTTCTCTTGCAACTGGTCCAAAAATACGAGTACCTCTTGGTGTTTTATCATCTTTTATTATTACTGCAGCGTTTTCGTCAAATCTGATCTTTGAACCGTCGTTTCTCTTAACGCCGTTTACGCTACGTACAATAACAGCCTTTACAACGTCACCCTTTTTAACAGCGCCGCCTGGTGTTGCTTTTTTAACAGATGCTACGATAATATCACCGATATTACCATATCTTCTGTAAGAGCCTCCAAGTACGCGGATACACATAAGTTCCTTCGCACCGCTGTTATCAGCAACCTTTAATAATGTCTGCTGCTGTATCATAATGGAATTCCTCCTATCTTTAAATTCAGATACGGGCTAAATTATTTAGCCTTTTCGATTATTTCAACAAGTCTCCATCTCTTATCCTTTGAAAGCGGTCTTGTTTCCATAACCTTTACTTTATCACCTATTCCGCATATATTCTCTTCATCATGAGCCTTGAGCTTATAGGTGTTCTTGATAACCTTTCCGTAAACCGGGTGCTTAACGCTGTCCTTTACAGCAACAACGATTGTCTTATCCATCTTGTCGGATACAACGATACCAACTCGAGTCTTACGATAGTTTCTTTCTGTAGTCATCTAAGTGCACCTCCTATGCGTTTTTCTCAGCGTTTAAGCCGAGTTCTTTTTCCTTAAGGATTGTGTTAAATCTAGCAATTTCCTTCTTAACTGCTGCAATTCTCATTGGATTTTCCAACTGATTTGTAGCGTTCTGGAAACGAAGATTAAATAACTCAGCCTTAGCTTCTTTAATCTTATCATTAATTTCTTCAACTGAAAGGTCTCTTATTTCATTGATTTTCATTAATTTTCACCTTCCATTTCCTGATCTGCTTTTCTGACAAACTTACACTTGATTGGGAGCTTATGCATTGCAAGACGCATTGCTTCACGAGCAACTTCTTCGCTTACGCCTCCGATTTCAAATAAGATTCTGTCAGGTTTTACTACTGCTACCCAGTATTCTGGTGAACCCTTACCGGAACCCATACGTGTTTCAGCAGGTTTTTCTGTTACAGGCTTATCTGGGAATATCTTAATCCAGACTTTACCGCCTCTCTTTGTATAACGTGTCATAGCGATACGGGCTGCTTCGATCTGGTTACTTGTAATCCAACCAGGTGTGAGAGCCTGAAGACCGAATTCACCGTAAGCTACCTTATTACCACGAGTTGCTCTGCCCTTCATACGGCCACGCATTACTCTTCTGTACTTAACTCTTTTTGGTGATAACATTATCTTTTGCCCTCCTTCTTAGCAGGAGCATCAGTCTTAGCATTCTTCTTTCTTCCTTCAGCTAAAACCTCACCCTTATAAATCCATACCTTAACACCGAGCTTACCGTATGTTGTATCTGCTTCTGCAAAGCCATAACCGATATCTGCTCTGAGTGTCTGAAGTGGAATTGTGCCTTCGTGGTACTGTTCAGTTCTAGCGATTTCAGCGCCGCCTACACGACCTGAAACTGCAGCCTTAATACCCTTTGCACCCATCTTCATTGTTCTTGCCATACACTGCTTCATAGCTTTTCTGAATGAAATTCTTCTTTCGAGCTGTGATGCGATGTTTTCAGCAACGAGCTGTGCATCTGTATCAGGAGCCTTAACCTCGATTACGTTGAGGATTACAGACTTTCCTGTCATCTTTTCTACATCTTTCTTAAGCTTTTCAATTTCGCTACCGCCCTTACCAATTACAAGACCTGGCTTTGCGCAGTGGATAGAAAGGCGGATTTTGTTTGCAAACTTTTCGATTTCAATCTTTGCAACTCCGGCCTGGAAAAGCTTCTTCTTAAGGAATTCTCTAAGCTTGTAGTCTTCTACAAGGTTTTCGCTGTAATGCTTCTTATCAGCATACCAACGTGAATCCCAGTCTTTAATAACGCCAACACGAATACCGTGTGGATTAACTTTCTGACCCATCGAATTTTACCTCCTTCTCAAGAATTATTCTCTCTCTGCAAGCTTGAGAGTGATGTGGCTTGTTTTCTTGTTGATTCTGAATGCTCTGCCCTGTGCTCTTGCCTGTATTCTCTTAAGGGTTGGACCCTGGTCTGCGAATACTTCAGATACATAGAGATTTTCAACATTCATACCGTGGTTGTTTTCTGCGTTTGCCATTGCAGATAACAATAATTTTTCTACAACCGGGCTAGCTGCCTTTGGTGTATTTCTTAAAATACCAAGAGCCTGGCCAACCGGCTTATTTCTGATTAAATCAATGACAATACGTACCTTTCTTGGAGCGATACGTACATGAGTAACCTTTGCTACTGCTTCCATTGTTAAATCTCCTTTCCGTTTAGCGTTTTATATCCGCTCTTAAATTAAGATGTTTTTGAACCTGTATGTCCCTTGAATGTTCTTGTAGGAGCAAATTCTCCGAGCTTATGACCAACCATATCTTCTGTTACATATACAGGGATATGCTTTCTTCCGTCATATACAGCAATTGTATGTCCTACGAATTCAGGGAAAATTGTAGATGATCTGGACCATGTCTTTACAACATTCTTTTCGTTCTTTTCGTTCATAGCTTCAATCTTTTTCATTAAGCTTTCAGCAACGAAAGGTCCCTTTTTAATACTACGTCCCATGAAGTAAATCCTCCTTCATCAAATTTGCCTATTCAGGCATCAATTATTTATCATTACGTCTCTTAACAATAAACTTGTTAGTTCTGTTCTTCTTATTTCTTGTCTTATAACCAAGAGCAGGCTTACCCCAAGGTGTTACAGGGCTTGGTCTACCGATTGGTGACTTACCTTCACCACCACCGTGTGGATGGTCGTTAGGGTTCATTACTACGCCTCGAACTGTTGGTCTGAAGCCCATATGACGCTTCTTACCAGCCTTACCGATGTTTATGTTAGAGTGGTCTGTGTTACCTACCTGACCAATAGTTGCACGGCAGTTAAGTCTTACAAGTCTAACTTCGCCCGAAGGAAGCTTAACCTGTGCGTAGCCGCTTTCTTCCTTAGACATGAGCTGTGCGAACACACCAGCAGATCTTACGAGCTGACCGCCCTTGCCAGGGTTGATTTCGATATTATAAATAAGTGTACCAACAGGTATTTCGCTGATTGGCATTGCGTTACCAGGCTTAATATCCTTACCGCAACCTGATACAACTACATCACCCTTCTTAAGTCCTACTGGAGCGATAATGTATGTCTTAACGCCGTCTTCGTACTGAAGGAGTGCGATGTTAGCACTTCTGTTTGGATCGTATTCAACAGAAACAACTGTTGCTGGAATATCGTCCTTGTTTCTCTTAAAGTCAATAATTCTGTACTTTCTCTTTACACCGCCACCACGATGTCTTACAGTAATTCTTCCGTATGAGTTACGACCAGCCTTGCTGTGGAGAGGAGCCATAAGAGACTTCTCAGGAGCAACCTTGTCGATTTCTTCAAATGTAGAAACTGTCATCTGTCTGAGTGAAGGTGTGGTAGGATTATATTTCTTAATTCCCATTTTTACATCTCCTTATCTACAAATTCAGATTAGTTTTCAAATACTTCAATTGTCTTACTGTCAGCTGTGAGCTTAACTACAGCCTTTTTCCAGTCAGCTCTCTTACCGGCGTGAACGCCCATTCTCTTTGGCTTACCGTCGTAGTTAATTGTAGTAACCTTTTCAACCTTTACCTTGAAGATTTCTTCAATGGCTTTCTTAATCTGAATCTTGTTTGCAGCTTTATCTACTTCAAAAGTGTATTTCTTTTCTGCAACCTGATCCATGCTCTGTTCTGTGATAATTGGTCTTTTAATAATATCGTGAGCTGTCTTCATTATGCATACACCTCCTCAAGTTTTGCAACTGCATCTTTTAAGATAATACATTTTGTGTGGTTTAATACTTCGTATGTGTTGATTGCACCAACGAATGTAGTATCTACACCCTCAATATTTCTTGCTGAGTTAACAACTACCTTGTCATTTTCAGGAAGAACTATAAGAGCCTTTTCAGTAACGCCTAAATTCTTAAGAATCTGTGCGATCTGCTTTGTTTTGATTTCTGTGAGCTGAAGGCTATCGAGTACGATAATGTCTTCATCAACAACCTTTGATGATAAAGCTGACTTAAGAGCAAGTCTTCTTACCTTCTTGTTAACAGCATAGCCGTAATCTCTTGGCTTTGGACCGAGAGCAACGCCACCGCCAACCCACTGTGGTGCACGGATACTACCCTGTCTTGCACGGCCTGTACCCTTCTGTCTCCAAGGCTTAATACCACCGCCGCGGACTTCTGTACGAGTCTTTGTGCTCTGTGTGCCCTGTCTCTGGTTTGCGAGGTAGTTAACTACTACTTCGTGCATAATGTCTCCACGTACTTCTACGCCGAATACATTTTCATTTAATTCGATATCACCGACTTTCTTACCGTCAGTGTTAAATAATCCAACTGTAGGCATATCTTAAATCCTCCTTTCAATTAAGCATTTGCCTTAACGGCACTCTTTACTGTGAGTAATCCACCCTTTGGTCCAGGTACTGCGCCCTTGATTAAGAGGAGATTACGTTCTGTATCAACCTTAACTAAGCTAAGGTTCTGTACTGTAACCTTTTCAACACCGAAGTGACCAGGTAACTTCTTACCTTTGTAAACTCTTGATGGTGATGAACATGCACCCAGGGAACCAGGTGCTCTGTGGTAATGTGAACCGTGAGACATAGGACCTCTGTGTGTGCCCCATCTCTTAACTGTTCCTGCAAATCCGTGACCCTTGCTTGTTCCTGTTACGTCAAGAACTTCGCCAGCCTCGAAAATGTCAACCTTGATTTCATCGCCGAGGTTTAATTCTTCAGCATTGTCAAGCTTGAATTCCTTCAAATAACGCTTAACGTTTACGTCAGCTTTAGCAAAGTGGCCCTTTTCAGCCTTGTTTGCCTTCTTTTCCTTCTTGTCAACGAAGCCGAGCTGTACAGCTACATAGCCGTCGTTTTCAAGTGTCTTCTTCTGGATAACGCTACATGGACCTGCTTCAACAACTGTTACAGGGATAAGCGCTCCGTCTTCTGCAAAAATCTGTGTCATGCCAAGCTTTTTGCCTAAGATTGCTTTTTTCATTTTTTTATCCTCCTATTTTCACACGCATAGGTTCGCAAGCGAACTTACATGCGGGTCATTGGTTGGCGTCGCCAACATAACCTGAATTTGTTTTGCCATTTCTCAAATTAGATTTTGAGCTCAATATCTACACCTGCTGGCAAGTCAAGGTGCTTGAGTGCATCGATTGTTTTAGCGTTTGGACCTAAAACATCAATCAGTCTCTTGTGAGTTCTCAGTTCAAACTGCTCACGACTGTCCTTGTACTTATGAACCGCTCTGAGAATTGTAACAACTTCCTTCTTTGTTGGAAGAGGAATTGGTCCTGAAACCTTTGCTCCTGTTCTCTTAGCAGTTTCAACAATCTTTTCAGCGCTCTGGTCGATAAGATTGTGGTCATAAGCCTTAAGTCTTATTCTGATTTTCTCTGCTGCCATAGTTTTTACCCTCCTATAGATTTTTCTAAAGGCAATCATTGGGTTCTTGCCTTTACGCTGTGCCGGGCGTTTCTCACAGCTTACATAATAAAACCCGAAACTTTTACCCTTATGGGCAACGGTTTTCGGGGCACACAGACACAGTAAGCCTCAGATAGGCGCAACAGCATACTACGCCCAAAGAGGTTTAATTTGTAACTGTATTTAGTTGGAAAGTGACCTTCCGCCCGCTTTTCAAAAACCGGACAATCTCCTCCGAAATTTCCAGAAATCCCCGATAAATCAAGGTTTCCGCCACCTCCGGAATCATCGTATGTCTTTGTCACTTCGACCATTATACTACAATATATATACAAAAGTCAAGCCTTTTTTTAGTAAAAAATCCAATAAAATCAAGGGTTTTACGGTATTTTCCGCAAAACCCCTTTATTTAGTATTTTTACATCTGTTTTTCTACTATTTTTTGTGCAAGTTGCACAAAGTTTCTCTTTGAATTTCTTTAATTTTCTACAACTGTATTTTTGTTTTCAGGGCAATGATTTTTGTAAACACAGTACTTACATGGCTCAAAACCTTTCACATCGCATGGATTTATCTCAATTCCGCCCTCCATAATCTTCTCCGCTGTTTCCTTAAGCTTAAGCTTGGCGTTTTTAATTCGTCTGTCTAAAACTTCTTCAGGCAGGCAGGACTTGTTTCCTGTTGGGATACGGTGGATTTTTTCCTTGTCCGCTATATCTCTGTCAAGGCCTGTTAAAACTGCATCATCACCTAAAACTACGCCCTTTATCTCAACCTTTTTAGCTACAGCCCTTTCCAGGTCGTCCTTTATATCCTCTTCTTTTACAAGAGGGTCATTCATGTGCATATAGAACATGGCTGCAATGGTGACATTCTCCATATTCTCTCGGACTACGCCTGCATAGATGAGAGGCTGGATTTTAACACCTGCCTCCTCCATTTCCTCTTCCAAATCTTTGACAGAGGACTTATAGTCAACGATTGTTACGAACTTCTGTCCGTCAATTTCAGCCATATCCATTCTGTCGATTGAGCCCACTACGTAAGCCTTACCGTTTTCAAGTTCCACATCCATTCTCGGAATGTCTCCTCCAATTTTCACTTCAAAACCGTAAGGTCTGAAGCTGCCGTTCGCATAGAACTTCACGATTTCCCAGGCTGTGACGCTTGTTATATGTTTCATTCTAATTACAAGGTACTTATAGTAAACCGATGTTTCATAGAGCACCTCATCATAATCACGGGCAACCTGATTTATTATTCTGGCTATGTCAGCGTTACATTCTTCCCTTGTTATAGCCTCGTAATCAACATCCTTTTCTTTACACTCTGCAAAGTATTTCTCAAGGGTTTCGTGCATAATTGTACCCTTGTCATTCACCTCTACCCCTGCAAACTTTCTCTCCTCTGCTTTAAGTCCATGGCTCAGAAAATAAGAAAATGGGCAGGAATTGTACTTTTCCACCTTTGAAACGCTTAGTCTCAGCTCGTCTCCGTAAAGTCCCTCTATACTCTCTTCAGCAAGAGTCTGTGGGATTTCTTCGCTGTTAAGTCGGCGGATAAAGTCTTCAAGTTCTTTCTTATAATCTTCGTGGTTTGCAAAGTAGCTGTAAATCTCTTTCCAGTCATCAGTCAGGGCATCTTCTTTCCCCTCTGCTTTAGACAGCTTTGTAAGAAGTGCGTCAAAGGTCAGTTCCTTATCCTCGATAAGTTCTTCCCCATCCTCCTGACTTATGCCGAAGATTTTTTCTACATTATATATAATCTCTGATTTTTGAATACTCTCACCGCTACGGGAGGCAACAGGTGAAAACAGGTACAGCTCCTCTGTTGGTGCTGTCAGCACATTATATATAAGCATTTCTTCTTCCTGCTGTTTATATTCGGC
>JAGAIJ010000083.1 GCA_017626595.1 Clostridia bacterium
CATAATAAAATCATACCACTTAAATTTTATATTGTCAATTTTATTCTTTGACAAGTTATGGGATTACTGATATAATAATTGTATGCTCATTATCTTTTTGGGCATAATCACTTTAGGAGGTATTTGATATGGAAAAATTTGTTTGCCCTTGCGGTTATGTTTATGACCCTGAAATCGGCGACCCAGACAACGGCATTGAAGCAGGAACAGCCTGGGAAGATGTGCCAGAAGATTGGGTTTGTCCTGTTTGCGGTCTTGGAAAGGACGCATTCGAGCAGGAATAATCTGCATTTTATGAAAAACATAAAAGAAACCCTTTTCGGAGGGTTTCTTTTTTATGTATCTTTGCTATGGACTTTTAATATAATTAGTGGTAAACTATGTAATTGTTGAAATGATTTTCTGCTTTAAGATTTTTCTTAAAGCTTTATTTTTGAAAGAAGGCGCATTTTATGACACATACAGCAAGTATTTTATTCAGTCTCTCCATTGCTTTGCTTTCGGGGCTTCTGCTTTCAAGACTTGCAAAGAAAATACAGCTTCCTGCTGTTACTGCTTACCTTATTTCCGGTGTGCTTATCGGCCCATATCTTTTAGGCGCATTTAACATCCCTGGGATTGGCATCACCACTCACCAGATTGAAAGCTTTGGCATTATTTCCGACCTTGCACTTGGCTTTATTGCCTTTGCTATGGGTAACGAATTCCGACTTTCACAGCTTAAGGAAATCGGCAAGCAGGCTACAATTATCGGCATTGCGCAGGCAATTTTTACAACTATCGTAGTTGATGTGGTTTTAATTTTACTTCATCTTGCTATACCTGAAAAGTTCCCGATTTCAGCAGCTATCCTTTTAGGCTCAGTGGCTACTGCTACTGCTCCTGCGGCTACACTTATGGTTATCAAGCAGTACAAGGCAAAGGGACCTGTAACCGACGTACTTCTTCCCGTTGTTGCAATCGACGACGCTGTGGGTCTTGTAGTTTTCGCAATTTCCTTTGGGATTGCAAGAGCCTTGAATATTGGAGAAGTCAGCATACTTTCCATTATTTTAGAGCCGATTTTAGAGGTTGTTTTATCCCTCGGACTCGGTTTTATCATGGGACTTCTTTTCACATTATGCGAAAAATATTTCCACTCACGCTCAAAGAGAATGGCTGTGTCAGTAACCTTTGTTATGCTTACTGTGGCGTTTTCATCTCTTAAGTTCAACATCGGCCCTGTTCACATTGCTTTTTCTTCACTCCTCGCCTGCATGATGCTTGGCACAGTTTTCTGTAACTTCTGTGACGTTTCAGAGGAGCTTATGCACCGTGCTGACAGGTGGACAACACCGATTCTTATCCTCTTCTTCGTAATCAGCGGTGCGGAGCTTGAGCTTTCAGTTATGATGGATAAGGCTGTTATTCTGGTGGGAATTGTTTATATTATCTCCCGTTCCCTCGGCAAATATTTCGGTGCGGGAATCAGCGCAAGGGCTACGAAGTGCGACGAAAACATTGTGAAATATCTTGGAATTACACTTCTTCCTCAGGCAGGGGTTGCTCTCGGTATGGCAATCAAGGCTATGGAGCTTGGCCCTGACGGAGCTATCGTGCGAAACATTACTTTATTTGCCGTTTTAATCTACGAAATTATCGGGCCTTATCTTACAAAGGTTGCCCTTACTAAAGCCGGCGACATTCAGGCTGAAGGCAGAAAGAGTTTCCGTGGTGAACACCCGTCACTTATGCATTTATTACATAAATAAAAATAAAAGGGTTGAGCATTTGCTCAACCCTTTATTTTTACGTAATATTATAAACCGAGTACCTGTTTTTTCTTTGCGTCAAATTCTTCTTGTGTTATAACTCCGCTGTCAAGTAACTCTTTGAACTTTTTGAGTTCATCAGCATTGCTTGTTGAAATGATATTTTCTACAACCGTGTTTTTGTTTTCTTTTTCTTGTCTTTCCATAAGCAATTTACTTAATGCAGAATGAATCTCATCTTGGTTTTTAACAAGCTTGAATTTGATTCTGCCTGATGAAGTTCCTACATCTATACCCTTTAAGAAACTTGTGCCAACAGCAGACACTTTATCTAATGGTAAATCAACACGCTTTCCAAAAATAGCTTTACCATATACACGTTTGTCAGTAATTACAAGTTCCGATTTTCTGAACGCTATAAAAAATAATGCCAAAAATAATAATGGAATTACGGAAAATGGATACATCCACATAATATATGCACCGAGATACATATCGGGGTATTCCATAATTTCTTCTTGTGTGTGATAGTTAAGAGCAGTATTATAACCTGTTATTAAACCAATTATATCAATAATAAATATTATTATAATAACTGGAAGTATAATTTTTCTCATCTTAATAAAATTTCCCTCTATAATCGTCTTTTCCACGCTAATCAATCCTTTCTAAATTTGATTTAAAATGTAGATTTCACCGATAGTCACTTTGTATTTTAGTATCCTATTGATACCTCTGCTACACTTTTTCTTTTTGCGTTACGCGCGTTCCTTTATTTTCTCCTTTCGTAATTCTCACACAATAAAAAATGCGTGGCAACAGAAATCTGCGCCACGCACAAAAACGAGGCTTGATTTCATGTTACCACACACTATAATCAAATATGAATACTGTACAACCATATCATATAAAGCCTACGTTTTTAGCAAAACTAAAAAAGGTTGCACAATACCATATTAAATGGTATCAAAAATAAGATGTTTAGAAAACATCTGATCTTATAGTATTCATTTATAGTATGTGGTGAATACATTATACCACTATAAGATTTATAAATCAATATTTCTTTTCAAAAATGGTCAATTTTATATTGCAAACGCAGTTGCATAATAAAAAACCTCTCGGAGAACCGAGAGGTTTTTAGTTGTTATCTTGGTCTGTTTGGGCCTAAGTAGTCGTCGAGCATTTTGTCTGCCTGCTCAGGTATAATATACAAGTCAAGCTTATCAAGTTCTTCTCTTACCTGTTTATATTCAACTGCGTTAAGAGGAACATTATTTCTCTTTGCAACAAGTGTCATTACTGCGGCAGCTTCGCCCATTGACATACACTGTTCAATCATTCTGAATGTATCAATTGTATAACCGTCAGAGGAAATACAACGGCCTGCTACTGCTACATTTGGCACTTCAGCAGAGAGCATTGCTTTCATAGGAACGCTTGTGTACCCTGAGTTTATTGTGAGCCATTCAGCGTTAAATGTCTTTTCAGCGCTTGAGCTATGTGAACCGAAGCTTCTTCTTATAAGGGCAACAGGTTCGTCTGTAACAGCTCCGCTGTTTATGTAATCCCTATCGATTGTAGCCATACCCTCAAAGCTCCAGCCTGAACGGATACCAACTCTGTCTGCTGTTCTGTTGATATAAGCATTTTCAAAGGCAGGCATTTCTTCCTTAAGAACTTCAAAATTCTCGTGGATTTCGTCAAGAAGCTCAATTCCCATTCTTGTAAGTTCCTTGGAGTTTACTGTGTCCCCTGCGTTAAAATCATAAATTGTATTGATTTCGCCAGGAGTCATTGTCCAGCTATAACCAAACCAGTTCCATACCTTACCCTTAAACTTCTTTGCATCATAAAGCTCTCTGTATCTCTGCTGTGCGCAGTCATTATGGAAAACAGAAATGCCGCCGATTAAGGTTGTAAGAGAGGTGTGCATCATTCGGTCTAAAGCAAACTTCTTCATTGTTGCACCTGCAGAAGCCATAAGGTGTGCATCACCTGAAGCGTCAACAAAATAGTCTGCCTCTAAAAGATACATTCCCTCAACACAGCTTATTACCGCAGCCTTAACGTTTCCGTTTTCGTCTCTTACTGCTTCAACAAGCTTTGTGTAGTAAAGACAATCTACCCCTGCTTCCTTAAGAAGAGTATTATATTCTCTCTTCATAGCGCTGACTTCCATAGCTGTTCTCTTAATTAAAGGCTGGTCGCCGATTGGTCTGTAGTCAAGGGCCTGACCATCATAATATTCAAAAGCCTTATTCTTTTTTCCAAGTCTTCTTACCATTTCTTCGGCAATACCCTTGATTGGGGAGCCTGCGAAAAAGTTTCCGACGAGAGCGTGAGCACCTGTACCGCCAGGGATACCTGTTGATTCAACCAAGATTACCTTAAGTCCAAGTCTTCCTGCACGGATTGCCGCGCCAAGACCTGCCGGGCCTGCACCGATGACTGCAAGGTCATAATGCTCTCCATAGTTTTTCCAACCACATTCTTTAGCTAATTTTTCTGTTAACATAGCAATTTCTCCTTTATGAAAGGGGAACAAGGAAAATATCCTTGTTCCATTTTGGCGGAGATGAGACGATTTGAACGCCCGCGCCGGCATGACCGACCTTTCGGATTTCGAATCCGACCCCTTCAACCACTTGGGTACATCTCCATATCTTCCGCCTTAAATTCTATCACAGGAAATACTAAAAATCAATAGATTTTATAATAAATCTGCAAGTTCAAAGAGAAGTTTTTCTGTCTTTTCCCAGCCTAAACATGGGTCTGTTATAGACTTACCGTAAATATTTTCTTCCGCCTTACAAGCTCCGTCTTCAATATAGCTTTCAATCATAAGTCCCTTGACAAGATTATTTATATCCTCAGAATGACGCATACTATGAAGAACTTCCTTTGCAATTCTTACCTGTTCTTCATATTTCTTGCCTGAATTTGCGTGGTTTGTATCTACAATTACACTTGGGTTTTTGAAGTTTCCGTTATCGTAACTTTCGCAAAGATGAATTAAATCTTCGTAGTGGTAATTCGGCAGGGACTGGCCATGTTTATTTACATAGCCTCTTAAAATTGCGTGGGCATACTCATTTCCGCCGCTTTCAACTTCCCAGCCTCTGTAAATGAATTTATGAGAGCTTTGGGCAGCTGTAATTGAATTCATCATAACTGAAATATCTCCCCCTGTTGGGTTCTTAAGTCCCACAGGAATATCAAGTCCGCTTGAAACCAAACGATGCTGTTGATTTTCAGTTGACCTTGCACCTACTGCAACATAGGAGAGAAGGTCGGAAAGATATCTGTAATTTTCTGTGTATAACATTTCGTCTGCACAGGTGAAGCCGATTTCCTTTATTGCTCTTATATGAAGATTTCTTATTGCAACAAGTCCGCCCAACATATCGGAATCGCTGTTTGGGTCCGGCTGGTGGAGCATTCCCTTATAGCCTGCCCCTGTGGTCCTTGGCTTATTTGTGTAAATTCTTGGCACAATCATAAGCTTATCTTTTACCTGTGCATCAACCTTTTTAAGTCTTCCAAGGTAATCCATTACGCTTTCTTCATGGTCTGCAGAGCAGGGACCGATTACAACAATAAGTCTTTTATCTTCTCCGCGGAAAATTTTCTTTATTTCCTCGTCCCTTTTTTCCTTAAGTTCTGTCATCTCCATTGTCATTGGATATTTTTCTTTTATCTCCATTGGGATTGGAAGTTTTCTTAAAAATTTCATATTCATTTTCTACATCTTCTTTCTATAATTCTTTGTCAAATTTCTTTCTGCGCTTTGTAGATGCCTGCATAATCTTCCTCATCTCTTCACAGTCATCATTCTCAAGTGTCTTTTTCAGTTTCTTAAACTGTTCTTCAAAAAGCTCCATCTGTTTCAGCAGTTTCTCTTTATTTGCCAGAAACAGTTCGCTCCACATTTCATCATTTATTTTCGCAATTCTTGTTAAATCCCTGAATGAGTCCCCTGTAAATCGCTCAATCTGTTCATTATGATTACAGGTCATAAGACTTACTGCAATACAGTGGGTGAGCTGGGACAAAAAGCCTATCATTTCGTCGTGCTCCTTTGGAGAAATTACAGAAATTTCACCAAATCCCAGAAGCCGTCCGATTTCACAGCAGGCCTCAATTCCCTCTTCTGTATTTTTATCCGTCGGGGTTACAATATAGTTTGCGCCCTTAAAGATTTCCTCTGTGCTGTTTTCCACACCGCTGACCTCTCGGCCTGCCATAGGATGGGCAGGTACGAACTCTGCACCCTCAGGGAGCAGGGACTGTATCTCATCAACTATGGGTACCTTTACGCCTGTTACATCTGTAATCAGTGCTCCCTTTTTAATGTGCTTTCCGTATTCCTTTATCCACTCCACAAAAACGTGTGGATAAAGAGCAAAAATAATTATGTCTGCGTCCTTTATAAGTCTTTCATCAGGAAAAGTGCTTCCCTCGTCGATTATGCCATTTTCTATGGCGTAATCTATGGAGGATTGCTCCTTTGTTATGGCTGTTATCCTGAAACCATATCTTTTAAGTCCCTTGGCATAGCTTCCGCCTAAAAGTCCAAGTCCTACTATTAAAATATTCTTTTTTATATTAACTAACATTAAACTTTGCCCCCAGTTTTTCAAGCACCTCTAAATAGTCAGGGAAGCTCTTTTTTACACATTCTGCACCTTTTATTTTTCCGCCTGTTTTTGTGAGGAGGATTGAAAGTGCCATAAAAATTCTATGGTCATTATGGGAATCTAAGATTTCCGTCGGCTTTTTAAGTTCCGACTTTTTAATTACAACCTCATTCTCCCCGATTTCCATTTCTGTTCCGAACTTTTTAAGTTCTTCCTGCATTGCAAGATTTCTGTCGCCTTCCTTTATGGAAAGTCGGTCTGTTCCCTTAAATCGACCACCCTTGTTGGCTGACGCCACTGCATAAAGGAGAGGTCCAAGGTCCGGACAGTCGGTCAGGTCAACTTCTTCGCCATTTTTAACCTTTTCAAGATATTCTTTATAGACGCTGTCGCCTTGTGTTATCAGGGTTTCAGCCTTAACCTTTATCTTATTTTCTCCGCAGTAGTTATAACCATCAAGGTATGCGCCGTTGGACATATCGTCGTCAACTCTGTAATCGGTTTTTTTATAACTTTGTCCGCCTTTTATATGAATTTCGTTCTCCAAAAGCTCAGTTTCAATTCCGTATTTTTCTAAGATTTCCGCTGTCATAACTACATAGGAACGGCTTTCAAAAGGTGGCTCAATTATGATTTTACTGTCACCGTCAAGCAGTGGAAGAACAAACATAAGGCCTGTAATATACTGGCTTGTTATGTTTCCTTTCAGTTTATAAATTCCGCTTTTAAGGTTCCCTTTTATTTTAATTTCTTCTTCATTACGGCTGAAAACAAAGCCCTTGTTCTTTGCAAGTTCCTCATAAAAGCCTAAAGGTCTAGAAAGAAGTTTTTTTGTTCCTTTAAAGGTAATTTCCTGTCCCGTCGCCATACAAATAGGAATAAAAAATCGTAAAGTGCTTCCGCTTTCCTTGGCGTTTAGCACCGAATTTTCAGGAATGTCCCATAATGTCCCATTCACTTTTATTTCAACTTCGTTTTCCTTTTCCTGCACCTCTCCGCCGAGAGCTCTTATGCAATTTATTGTCGCTTTTACATCCTCGGAGTATGCAATATTTTCCACTGTGCCTCCACCTGCAAGATAGCAGGAAATCAGGCATCTGTGGGCTATGCTTTTAGAGGGCGGTGCGGTTACTTCTCCGCGAAGTGTGGTGGGAATAAACTCAACTGTCATTTTATTCGCCTCTTTTTACAAGATAATCTATGGCTTCAATATATCCGTCAAAGCCTTTGCCAGATATGCACTTTTCGGCAAAAAGTCTTACATAGCTAACTTTCCTGAAGTCTTCTCTTTCGTCAACCTCTGAAATGTGCACTTCAACCGTTGGGATATTTACAGACTTCAGTGCATCTAAAATTGCTATACTTGTATGGGTATATGCTCCCGGATTTATAACTATACCGTCATATTTCCCGAGAGCTTTCTGGATTTTGCCTACAATTCTGCCCTCGCAGTTGGACTGGAAAGCTGTAATTTTTGTCCCTGTTTTTTTACCGTGGGACATAATTTCCTTTACCAGAGTTTTATAGGTTTTTCTTCCGTAAATATCAGGTTCACGAACTCCTAGCATATTAAGATTTGGTCCGTTTATAACTAAAATCTTCATTTTACTGCCTCCTTAACCTGTTTTAATGTGTCTTCCGCTGTACCGCCTGCATCAACCTTTACATCGCAGACCTTTTCATAAACAGGTTTTCTTTCAGCATACATTTTTTCAAGCTTTTCTCTTGTGTCAGAAAGGGGTCTTGAGGCTGTTTCCCCAAGCCTTTCAAGAGGTGCTTCAAGGTAAATTACTACGCCGTTTTTCTTAAGGTTTCTTACATTTTCTTCCCTTAAAACTGCACCTCCGCCTGTGGAGATAATCAGTCCGTTTTCTACCGACAATTCCTCAATTACCTTGCTTTCAGTATCACGGAAATACTGTTCGCCGTATTCCTTGATTATCTCTCCGCATTTTCGTCCTGTTTGCTCTTCTATTACCAAGTCTGTATCTACAAATTCTCCAAGCATTTCTGCAATTGTACTTTTGCCACAGCCAGGCATACCAATTAAAACTATATTTCTTTTTTCATTAAAAAGCTTTATATAAATTTCATCTATTGTTTCATTTTTCAGTTCTGTGTCCTGAAAAAGTGATGCTGAATAAACGCCCTGGGACACAAGCATATATAGTCCTCCGAGAGCCTTTATTTCTCTTTCCTCTGCCTTTAAAATCAGTTCTGTACGAAGAGGGTTATAGATTGCATCAAAGACTGCCTCAAGGTTCGGGAAGCTTCCTATGTCAATTGGAGCAGAATTTGCATTGGGATACATTCCGCATGGGGTTGTATTTATAATTATGTCCCATCTATCTCCTGTCGCCTCTGCCTCATCATAAGAAATTTCATTATTCTCAGGGTTTCGGCTTACTTTAACAACCTCTTTAGCTCCCGATTTTACAGCTACAAAGAATGCCGTCTTACTTGTCCCGCCTGTGCCGAGAATTAAAACCCTCTTATTTTCAAGGGTTACGCCCGTTTCTTCAAACATTTTCTTCATTCCGAAAATGTCTGTGTTATAGCCCTTGAGCTTGCCGTTAGTATTTACAACTGTGTTAACGGCGCCTATTTCTTCGGCTGAAGCGTCAATCTCGTCAAGGTATTTCATAACCTCTGTTTTATAGGGGATTGTTACATTTATTCCTTTAAATTCTCTCTTTCGGAAAAACTCCTCAAGCTCCTCAGGTTCAAGTTCCTTAAGCTCATATCCGTAGCCGAAAGACCTGTGAACCTCCACAGAAAAGCTGTGCTTTAAGGTTCTTCCTATTAGTCCGTATTCCATATTTTTCACCTGAAATCGTCTATTTATCTGTCAAGTAGTTTGTTCCAAATCTTTGGGCAAGGCTGTCGGCTACTGTGATTGCAGTCATACAGCTTACCACAATGGCTGCCCTATGGATTATTGCAGGGTCGTGTCTGCCCTTTCCCTTGATTTCTGTATTTTCCATTGTCTTAAAGTTTATTGTGTCCTGTGTTTTTCCAATAGTTGGAGTTGGCTTTATTCCTGTTCTTACAATTATCGGCATACCGTTTGAAATTCCGCCGTTTATGCCGCCTGAATAATTTGTTTCAGAATATACCTTTTCACCGTCTGTTCTTAAGCTGTCATTAACTTCAGAGCCACGCTTTCCGCACATTTCAAAGCCTCCGCCAAACTCAACTCCCTTTACCCCAGGGATACTGAACAGGGCGTGGGACATTACACTTTCTAAAGAGTCAAACCAAGGTTCGCCTACTCCTGAAGGAAGTCCCGTTACCATTGTTTCAAGAACTCCGCCGATGCTGTCCGCGTCTTCCTTTGCCTTTAAAATTTCCTCCTGCATTTTATGTCCCATATCTTCATCCAGCACAGGAAAATCCTTTTCAAAAAGGGTTTTTATTTCATCTGTATTTGCCTCGTTAAAGGATTTTTCAGTTACTGTCCCAAGGGATTTTATATGTGTCCCGATTTCAATTCCTTTTTTATTTAAGGCGCTCATAATTATTGCACCTGCCACAACTATCGGAGCTGTGAGGCGTCCGCTGAAGTGCCCGCCGCCACGGTAGTCCTGAAATCCCATATACTTCATTTCTGCTGTAAAATCAGCGTGGGAGGGTCTTGCAACATTTTGCATCTCACCGTAGTCTGCACTTTTTGTGTCCTTATTCCTTATGATAAATGCAAGGGGGGTGCCTGTGGTTTTTCCGTTAAAAACTCCACTTAAAAATTCAACCTCATCCTCTTCTCGTCTTGGAGTTGAAAGTTCATTTATTCCCTTTCTTTTATCAAGGCACTTTTTTACAAAGTCCATATCAACTTCAATTCCAGGGGCAAGTCCGTCAAGGACTCCGCCGATTGCATCTCCGTGGCTTTCGCCGAAAAGCGTAAAGGTTATGCTCTGTCCTATTGTATTTTTCATCTAAAACACCTCCTCAAGCTTATCAAGGTCTGTATCTTCAAAATAAAATTCGCCGATTTCCTTTATTTTTACAAAGGAAACCTTGCCGTTCCCTGTCTTTTTATCGTGGCTCATTGCCTCAATTATTCTTTTCTTAAGTTCTTCATCAATTTCGATATCTGTTTTAAGGCCTGCTTTATCAAGCACCTTTTCAAGTCTTTCCTTTACGGGACTTTCACTCACAAGCATCATTCCCACAGCCACTGCCTCTCCGTGAAGAAGGTCTGTGTTTACCTCAACTCCGTGGCCGATTGTATGGCCGAAATTCAGGACTTTTCTCAAATCCTTTTCTTTTTCGTCCTGCTGAACAATATTTCCTTTAAGTCCCACTGACTTTGAAATTATTTCTTCAATATTCTCCATAAAATCGGCTGTTTCAAGGAATTCAAAGAATTCCTTATCCATACAGGCTGCCATTTTTATTACCTCTGCCATTCCGCAGGAAATCTGTCTTTCAGGGAGAGTTTTTAAGGTTTCACTGTCAATCAGCACTTTCTTTGGCTGATAAAAAGTTCCTACAATATTTTTTGTATCGCCCAAATTTACAGCTGTTTTTCCGCCCACAGATGAGTCAACCTGTGAAAGCAGGGTTGTTGGAATATTATAAAAATCTACGCCCCTCATATAGCAGGAGGCTGTGAAGCCCGCAAGGTCTCCGCAGACGCCACCGCCTACGGCTACTACTGCATCCTTTCTTGTAAAGCCCTTTAAAAGCATTACCTTAAGGAGCGCCTCAAAGGTAGTTATACTTTTGCTGTCTTCGCCCTGCATTACCGTTACGATATAACCCTCTTTGCACTGTTTTTTAACTTCCTCGGCGTACTGTTTTGGCACGCCCTCATCTGTTACAATCAGCACTTTGCGGTCTAAATTCAAAAGCTCGCCTGCTTTTTTAAGCACTCCCTTTTCAATTACAACCTCATAAGAAGGATTTACTTTTATTTCCTTTATCATAAATTTCTCTCCTTAAAGCTTTTTTAAGGTATATGTTCCCGCAACCTTTATTGTATCGCAGAATTCGCCCAGTTCCCTAAGCATTATCTTTCCAAGATCTGTTTCTGTATCTCCGTCAAGCTCTGCGTAGAAATAATACTGCCACGGGGTATCCTTTACAGGTCTGCTCCTTAAGGCTGTCATATTATAACCGTACTTTCCGATAATATTTATTGCCTTTGCAAGGGAGCCTGCCTGGTGGGAAACTGAGAACATAAGGATTGATGTATCATTTTTCTCCGCTGTCTTTATTCTAGAGAGAACCGCAAAGCGTGTTGTATTTACATTGCTTTTATTTATGTTCTTCTCAAGGACCTCAAGTCCGTAAATTTCCGCTGCGAAGGAGCTTGAAATTGCTCCGATTTCAGGATTATTCAGGTCTGCAACCTTTCTTGCTGCGATTGCTGTGTTTGTTTCTTCAACTATTTCAAGGTTGTTTTCCTTTATATATTCCGCACACTGCTGGAGTGCCTGACTATGACTTATGACTGTTTTGATTTTGCTTTTGTCTGCGCCTTTAATTCCAACTAAATTCTGGTTTACTTCAAGGGAATGAACCCCTGTTACATAAAGGCTTCCCTTATAGATAAGGTCTATAACTGTGCTTACTTCCCCTGCGTAGCTGTTTTCAATTGGCAGGACCGCCAAATCACATTCGCCTGTTTCAACCGCCCTGTATGCGCTTACAAAATCAGGATAGGATTCAAGGCAGGCGTCAGGAAAAATCTGTCCTGCAGCTATGTGGGCAAAGGCTCCTTTTATTCCTGAATAGGCAACCTTTACTCCCTTTTGCAGATAGGACTGGTACTTCTTTGAAATCTCCATAACATCCTTTATGAAATCAATATAATAATTCCTGTAAAGCTCGTTTTCTACCCTTTCGGAATTGTTTTTAATTACAACTGCCTCGCGGTTTTCGTCTGTTATAGGAAGTCCGTTTTCCTTTTTATATTCAAAAACTTCCTCGGAGGCTTCCATTCTCTCAACAAAAAGCCTTGCCATTTTCTCGTCAATTTCATTTATTTTCTTTCTTGCATTTTCAATGCTTGCCATAAAATCACACCCTTAAAAACAAAAAATCCGCATGGATTTGTGATCCATGCGGTTAGTTTCTTCTAATAAATCTACAAAAGATTTCGAATAATACAATTACCGATTGTTTGCATCACAAATCACTCTTACCTCGTTAATAAAGTAAAAGTAAAAGTAAAAATATATGAATGCAAAAACTAAAGATAACTGTAACATATTTATACTTCTCCTATGTTTCTTTCCAAGAATTATAGCACACCCTTTTTTCTTTGTCAATATTTTTTTCTCCATAAAAATTATGGAAATTATTTTTTCTTCTATTGAATTATGAGAAAAATTGTTGTATAATATCTTATAATGGCAAGTATTTGATAAAGGAGCAACAAAAGATGACAATCGGTTTCGATAATGACAAATATCTTCATATGCAGTCTGAGCATATCAGAGAAAGAATATCCAAATTCGGAGGAAAACTGTACCTTGAATTCGGCGGAAAGCTTTTTGACGACTACCATGCGTCCAGAGTTCTGCCCGGTTTTGAGCCTGACAGTAAGCTTAAAATGCTCCTCCAGCTTAAAGACCGTATCGAAATTGTCATCACAATCAACTCCTCTGATATAGAAAAAAACAAACAGCGCAGTGACCTTGGAATCACCTATGACCTTGACGTTATCCGTCTTATTGGCTGTTTTAAAAACATCGGGCTTTATGTGGGTTCAGTTGTCCTTACACGTTTTAACGGTCAGGCATCCGCTATTGCATTCAGGAAAAGACTTGAGGCTCTTGGAATTAAAGTTTACTGCCATTATACAATCGAAGGATACCCATCTGATATTTCTAAAATTGTAAGCGACGAGGGATACGGCAAAAACGATTACATCGAAACCACCAAGGAGCTTATTGTTGTTACTGCTCCAGGACCAGGCAGCGGAAAGATGGCTACCTGTCTTTCACAGCTCTATCACGAGCACAAAAGAGGAATTCAGTCAGGCTATGCTAAATTTGAAACATTCCCTATCTGGAATCTCCCTTTAACTCATCCTGTTAACCTTGCTTATGAGGCTGCTACCGCTGACCTTAATGACGTAAATATGATTGACCCGTTCCATTTGGAAGCCTACGGAGAAACTACTGTAAACTACAACAGAGACGTTGAAATTTTCCCTGTTGTTACAGCTATGCTTGAAAAAATCCTTGGAGAATGTCCTTACAAATCTCCGACTGATATGGGCGTTAACATGGCGGGCAACTGTATTGTTGACGACGAGGCTACACGAAACGCCTCAAAGCAGGAAATTATAAGAAGATATTACACTGCTCTCTGCGACCAGAGAAAAGGCGTTCTCTCCGCAGATGATGTTGTTTTAAAGCTTGAACTTCTTATGAAGAAAGCAGGCATCACACCTGAAGACAGAGCTGTTATTGCTCCTGCACTTAAAAAGGCAGAGGACAGCGGTGCTCCTGCGGCGGCGATTGAGCTTCCTGACGGAAGAATTGTCACAGGTAAAACCAGCGACCTTCTCGGCGCATCTACCGCACTCCTGCTTAACGCACTTAAGGCTCTTGCAGGCATTGACGACGAGGTTGAACTTATTTCACCTGAAATTATCGAACCAATCCAGCATCTTAAGACTGACCATTTAGGAAACAGAAATCCACGACTTCACACCAACGAGGTTCTTATCGCACTTTCAATCTGTGCCCACACGGACACCAACGCCGAGCTTGCTATGGAACAGCTCAGCAAACTCCGTGGCTGTGAGGTTCACTCCTCTGTTATCCTTTCATCTGTTGATGAAAACGTTTTCAGACGACTTGGAGTAAACCTGACCTGTGAGCCAAAGTATCAGGCGAAGTCTGTAAAATAATTTGCATATTAAAAAGCACCCTTGCGGGTGCTTTTTCTGTTTGGAAAAGGGAATGAGATAATTTATCCTTTTCCTATAATCTTTTCCTGTCTTTTATGAAATCAACTTGAAAACTACATTTGGCGTTTCCTTGTGGACATCGTCAAAAATTTCAAGCATTGTTGTGCAATATTCTCTCAGGTCATCAGGAAGAGAAAGAAAACCATATATATTTACTTCGAAATCTCCTCTATCAAAAAACAGACCATCAAGACAATCCCACAGGGCATCCCAGTTTTCTCCGTAATATTCAGGCAATCCAAATTTAGTTTTTAATATCAAATGAATTTCTCCTAAATATTTACAGCCTGTAAAATCTAATTTTATTGGATTTTCCTTTATTGGCTTAAAAGCATTTTCATCAATTTTATCGTTATTTTTCATTTTTTCACTCCTTATTCAATCTCAACAAACGAAACATAATGGTCATAGGTTACAAAAATCAATCCGTCATTAGAAAATAATATTCTTTCTTTTCCTCTATATCCGGATTTATAATTGATATCCGCTTCATACCATACTCTATTATAGGCGGTCGGCAAATGTCCGTTTTTGTTTTCGTATACACCCTTTACAATCATTTTGTTTGGAGCAACTTTTGATAGATTTCCCAAATATGATTTGTACCCTATTTTTTCAGCCTCTTTCTTGGTTATATAATAATCGGGCAACCTACCGTTATGTTTCAAATGCCAGTCGGCGCCATCTAATCCATTATTCGTTGCAGTTCCGGCAAGTAAAACTCTCAATTTTTCAATGATACACCTGCATTTTCTATGAAGAGGTGGCGCCGGATATACCTCCTTATTCATTTCGTATATTTTACCATTATAATTACGACAAATCAAGCATGTTTTCAAATCAATTATTGTTTTCCACATTTTCCATTTCTTACTATACCGCACTTTCTCACAAATTAGCGCTCTTAATTGGCAAGGCAGAACAATAATGATGCATCAAAAAAAGCTTTGCGTAAGCAAAGCCACCTTAACTTCTTCCTTATTCACTATTACCTATTACTTCCCAAAAATCGACACGTCTTTTTAAGGAATAGTGAAGAGTGAATAGGTAATAAGTAAAATCGACATTCCTCTGTCGAAGAATGTCGATTTTTGGGTGCAGGGGCCGGATTTGAACCGACGACCTCCGGGTTATGAGCCCGACGAGCTACCAAACTGCTCTACCCTGCGATATATCTGTAGATGATTTCCATATAAAACTATATGGTGCCGGAGACCGGAATCGAACCGGTA
>JAGAIJ010000084.1 GCA_017626595.1 Clostridia bacterium
AGGAAGCTTACAGTAGTATGGCTGTGGAAGCATAGTTTCTTCGTCACGGTACATACCGATGTGACCTACCTTTGCAGATGGCACAAGGCGAAGAAGACCGTTTACCATACCTAAGCCTGCACGAAGAATAGGAACAACAGCAAGCTTTTTGCCTGCAATCATCTTCTGTGTTGTCTTCTTGATAGGAGTTTCGATTTCAACATCCTCAAGAGGTAAATCGCGAAGTGATTCAAAGCACATAAGCATTGTAATTTCTTCTACAAGTTCACGGAATTCCTTGTTGGTAGTTTCCTTTTTGCGAAGAATAGTTGTCTTGTGCTGAATTAACGGATGATTAAATATTGTAACGTTTTCCATAATGTACTCCTTAAAAATGCTTATTCTTCGTCAGATGCCTTTGAAACAATGAGGTTAACAATGATACCGAGGATAAGAGCGCATGCAACAGAAGTAATTGTAATCTGTCCGAAGTTAAGTGTAAGACCGCCGATACCTGCAATAAGAATTGATGAAACAACGAAGAGATTCTTGTTGAGGTTTAAGTTAACGCTCTGCACCATCTTAAGACCTGATACAGCGATAAATCCATAAAGTGCCATACAAACGCCACCCATTACACAGGATGGGATAGAGTTAACGAAAGCAATAAATGGAGAGATAAATGCGATAATAATCGCCATAACAGCAGCAGTGATAATTGTGTAAACTGAAGCATTCTTTGTGATAGCTACACAACCAATAGATTCGCCGTATGTAGTGTTAGGACAACCGCCGAAGATAGCTCCGAGGAAAGAACCGATACCGTCGCCGATAAGAGTTCTGTGAAGACCAGGCTCTTCAAGGAGGTCAGTTTCAATAATTGAAGAAATGTTCTTGTGGTCAGCAATGTGTTCAGCAAATACTACGAAAGCAACAGGAATGTATGCAACAGCAATAGTTCCGAGGTATGCGCCGTTTAATTCACCAAAGCCCTTCACAGCTGTAACAAATGTAAAGTCAGGAACAGAGAGGAATGTCTTAAGTGTAACACCGTCAGCAACAAGAGCAGTAAATGGCTCTAAGTTGAGAACTTTAAGTGCATCGTTACCTGTAGCATTACCGATAAGAGTGAAGACAAGTGAAACAGCGTAGCCATTGAGAATACCGAAGATGAAAGGAATAAGCTTGCCCATCTTCTTGCCATAAACAGAGCAAATGACTGTTGTCAAAAGTGTTACAAGAGCACAAACTAAACAAACAAGAGGAGAAGCGAGCTGAACCATTTCAGTCTTAACCGTATATGCTATATCTGAAATGTTGTACATATCTTTAAGCTCTATAAATTCTACAATCTTAGTAACATTTCCTTTAAGCATATCGCCAACTGCGTTACCTGCAAGAGATAAACCGATGATTGCAACAGTAGGTCCGATTACTGCAGCAGGCATAAGCTTGTTAATCCATTTAACCCCTGCAAACTTAACGATAATTGCGATAACAACGTAAACAAGACCTGCAAAAAGTGCACCGAATATGAGACCTAAATAGCCAAGGCTCATGGAAACACCGCCTGCAAAGGCTGCAAACATTGAGTTAATGAATGCGAAAGAAGAACCGAGGAAAACAGGGCTCTTAGCCTTTGTGCAGAGCACATAGAAGAGAGTACCGATGCCGGCACCAACAAGTGCAGCAGCAGGGCTCATGCCGTTTCCGATAATAACCGGAACAACAAGTGTAGCTGTCATAATTGCAAGTAACTGCTGAATTGCAAAGATGAGGAGCTGACCAAATTTTGGTTTGTCTTTTACTCCATAGATGAGTTTCATTAGTAAATCCCCCTAATAATATTATGGTATTTTGATAAATTATTATCTAACTAAAATTTTACTATTACAGTTTTGATTTGTCAATAGTCCATAAAAAAATTAAAGAAATAAATGGATATTTGTTGAAAATTATCCCTTTTAATGATAAAATAAAAGCAATATAATAAAAAAGAGGTAGAAAAATGAAAAAAAAGACATATATCATATTATTTTCTGCAATTTTAATATTGGCTCTGGGTACAGCTTTGTTTTTCTCTGCCCAAAGAACAATCACTCCCGAAGAGGCAGAAGAGCTTTGCTTTACAGTTATGGGCTAAAAAGATGAAGCGACAGGATTTCCCTTTTCTTTCGGAGTAACAGGGACATACGAAATAGACGGAGAGGAATACTATGTGGTACGTGCCACATGGCTTGTAAATAATGACCATATGTCATATATCGGGGATTTTTTTGTTACAACAGACGGCAAAAAAGTCTATACAGGAATAGTAACACCTGAGGAATGTATAATAGAAAATCTTATATGGAGTAAGTAGTTATGTACAAATATATATTGTGGGACATAGACGGAACAGTGCTGGATTTTCACGCTGCCGAAAGAAACGCCATAAAGACATTGTTTGAAAAATTCAATATGGGCGAATGCACAGAGGAAATGCTCAGGATGTATTCGGAAATCAATGCAAAGTACTGGCAGATGCTTGAAAAAGGTGAAATGTCCAAGCCTGAAATTTTAATTGGCAGATTCCGTGAATTCTTTGAAAATATCGGAGCAGACACAAGCCTGTGTGAAGATTTTAATAAGGCTTACCAGCTCGCCCTTGGTGATACAATAGAGTTTGTGGAGAATGCAAAGGAAACCCTCCTTTCCCAGAAAGAAAAATACACTATCGCAGCCGTAACCAACGGTACAAGGGTTGCACAGGATAAGAAACTTCGTGCGTCAGGCCTTGATGAAATCTTTGATGCAATTTTTATATCGGAAAATGTCGGATATGAAAAGCCGAATAAGGAATTTTTTGATTATGTATTTGAAAGCCTTAATATAAAGGATAAAAGTGAAGCGATTATCATAGGCGATTCCCTTACAGGAGATATAAAAGGCGGATATATGGCGGGGATAGATACCTGCTGGTATAACCCGGATTATAAACCGAATACCCTTGATATCCCAATCACTTATGAGATTGATAATGTTGGTAAATTTACAGAAAATCTCATAAATTCTCATAAATAAAAACAGGTAAAAATTCTCTGCAAAATTATGAACAAATTGTCGTCTTTTTTCTTGACAACTGAAAAAGGGTAGATTATAATAAAAGTACAAGCAAGACATTTACGTGACTGACGGATTCGTGGGTAACCACGGGGGAGTGTAAATGAATAAAAGCCGACCGTCTGGGCAATTCAACTTGATGTTAAGCTGGATTGCTCTTTTTTGTTAGGGCCCAGCCAAGTACTGTAAAGGAGATGAGCATATGAAACATGAAAGTTGGAAAGGTTTTACTGAAGGTATCTGGCAGGATGAAATCAATGTACGTGATTTTATTCAGAAAAATTATGTGGAATATAAAGGCGACGGTGCGTTTTTGGCAACAGCTACAAAGCGTACAAAAGACCTTATGGACAAGGTGCAGGAACTTTTTGCCAAGGAGAGAAAAAACGGGGGAGTGTTGAACGTTGATACAGAAACGGTGTCTTCCCTTACAAGTTATGAACCGGGCTATGTAGATAAAGAAAATGAACTTATTGTAGGAATCCAGACTGGTAGCCCGCTGACAAGAGGGGTAAATCCTTTTGGCGGAATGAGGATGGTTCGTCAGGCGTGTCAGGCTTATGGATATAAAGTAAGTGACAAAATTGAAGAGGAATTCAGCTATCGTACAACTCATAATGAAGGTGTTTTCCGAGCTTATACAGAGGAAATGAGAAAGGCGCGTAGTTCTCACGTTATAACAGGTCTTCCTGATGCATACGGAAGAGGCAGAATTATTGGAGACTATCGTCGTGTTGCGCTTTACGGCGTGGACAGACTCATTGAAGAGAAAATCAAGGATAAGAAGAATCTTGCTGATTCAGATTTTGATGCAGAAACCATTCGCCTTGATGAAGAAATATACAAGCAGATAGACTTTCTTGGCAAGTTAAGGGAAATGGCGGCAATGCACGGTTTTGATATTTCGGAGCCTGCAAAAAATGCAAAAGAGGCTATCCAGTGGACATATTTTGGATATCTTGCAGCCATCAAAGAGCAGAACGGTGCTGCTATGTCACTTGGAAGAGTAAGTACATTCTTTGATATATACTTCGAGCGAGACCTTGCTCTTGGTGTGTTAACAGAAGAAGGGGCACAGGAGCTTATGGATGATTTTGTAATCAAGCTCAGACTTGCCCGTCATTTAAGAACGCCGGAATATAATGAACTTTTTGGCGGAGACCCGATGTGGATTACAGAGGCAGTAGGAGGTATGGGAGAAGACGGAAGGACTTTGGTTACAAAAAATAGCTTCCGTATGCTTAATACTCTTTATACTCTGGGTTCATCACCTGAACCAAACCTCACGATTCTCTGGTCAAATCAGTTGCCGGAGCATTTTAAGAGATTCTGTGCAAAGGTGTCTGCTGATACAGACTCAATCCAGTATGAAAATGATGATCTTATGCGTCCTATATATGGAGACGATTATGCTATTGCTTGTTGTGTATCAGCGATGAAAATCGGCAAGCAGATGCAGTTCTTCGGTGCCCGTTGTAACCTTGCAAAGCTTTTGCTTATTGCAATTAACGGTGGTTATGATACCTCAAGCAATATTCATATCGGTCCACAGTTGCCTGTAATGGAAGGCGAGAAGCTTGATTATGATGAAGTTGTAAAGAGATTTGATACATATATTGCATGGGTGAGTCGCCTATATGTAAATACAATGAATATAATTCATTATATGCACGATAAGTATGCTTATGAGAAGATTCAGATGGCGCTTCATGATACAAAGGTTGAACGTTTAATGGCATTCGGTGTAGCAGGTCTCTCTGTCGTTGCCGATTCTCTCAGCGCGATTAAATATGCAAAGGTGAGACCGCTCAAGAATGAGGAAGGCTTTATAACAGGCTTTGAAACAGAGGGAGAATTCCCTAAATATGGTAATGATGATGACCGTGTAGACCTTCTTGCAAAGGATACAACCCATAAGATGATAACAGAACTTCGTAAGACAAAAACATATAGAAATGCAATTCATACACTTTCTGTTCTGACAATCACATCAAATGTTATGTATGGAAAGAACACAGGTGCAACTCCTGACGGAAGAGAGAATAGTGCTCCTTTTGCTCCTGGTGCAAATCCAATGCATAACAGGGAGGAAAATGGTGCTTTGGCATCACTCAATTCGGTTGCTAAAATCAGCTATGATGATTGCCGTGATGGCATTTCAAATACATTCTCTATTACACCTGAAGCTTTAGGAAGAACAGAGGATGAACGCATCACGAATCTGGTTGCCATTTTAGATGGTTATTTTGCGAAGAAGGCTCATCATATAAATGTTAATGTTTTAAACCGCGAAACACTTATGAAGGCGTATGAAAATCCGGAGGATTATCCGAACCTTACAATAAGAGTGTCAGGCTACGCAGTTAACTTCGGCAAGCTTTCCAAAGAGCAACAGCGTGAAGTTATAAGCCGTACATTCCACGAGGCAATATAATGAAAGACGTAAAAGGAAGAGTACATTCCATTCAGTCAATGGGAACTCTTGACGGACCGGGAGTGCGATTTGTTGTATTTCTCCAGGGATGTTGTTTAAGGTGTAAGTGTTGTCATAATCCTGATACATGGGATATTCAGAGTGGCGTAGAGTATACTCCCAAGCAGCTTGTGGACAAAGCCCTTCGTTTCAGGGAATATTTTGCGGAGGAGGGGGGAATAACCCTTTCGGGAGGTGAGCCTCTTCTGCAGGCCGAATTTGCCTATGAAGTTTTCAGGCTTTGTCATAAGAATGGTATAAATACCTGCCTTGATACATCAGGTGTAAGACTTGATGACGATATAAAGAAACTGCTTTTGGAAACAGACCGTGTCCTTTTGGATATTAAGTATACGGATGATGCTCTTTATGAGGAAAATGTGGGTTGTAGCTATAAATTACCGTTGGCATTTCTTGATTATCTTGATAAACAGAAAATTGTCACAACGATAAGACAGGTGATAATTCCGGGTTACAATGATAATAAAGAAAATATAGACAGACTGAAAAATCTGGCAGATAGTCATAAGTGTGTAGATAAGATAGAACTGTTACCGTTTAAGAAAATTTGTCAGACAAAGTATGACAATATGAATATAGAGTTTCCCTTTGCGGATGTTCCTACACCGGATAAAAAGAAAATGGACGAACTCAATAATATGCTGTAAATAAAAAGCCTCCTGTTCATACAGGAGGTTTTTTAGAAAAATTGTTTGTAAATGGAAGATTCATATGTTATAATTTATTTGAAATAGGCGAAAATTCTGAAAGGTGTATAAAGGAGAAAATTATGAGAAAGATATTACAGGACAAAATGTTTGAAATAAGCTATATTATTGAGCTTTTTATATCCCTGCTTGTGAGCTTTGCAGTATTGGTTATTGCAGGTCGCGTAGTGGTAGATATGTTTAATCTGACATTTTTTGAAGAAGGAATTGAATCTTTGGTTGCAGTTCTTGATAAGGCGATTACTCTTGCAATCGGTGCCGAGCTTATAAAGATGCTTTGTAAGCACACCCCTGAAACAATTATAGAAGTTCTTGCTTTTGCCCTTGCGAGAAAGCTTATTGTGGGACATACAACCCCTCTTGAAAATCTTATCACAGTTGTAGCAATCGCAATACTTTTCGTAGTAAGAAGATTTTTACTTAACCGTTATGATATGGTTGAAACTCCTGACGGACTTGTAGAGATAGATAAAAAAGGAGAATAATTGTGAATTACGAAGGATATAAGAAAACTGGCATTTCCGAAAAGGTGTATAATTTTGGAGAAATAATTTTAAAAGACCTTGAGGAAAGATTTAAGGAGATTGACGAAATTGCAGAATATAACCAGCTCAAGGTAATTTCAGCAATGCAGAAAAACAGATTAAGTGCAAATCATTTTATGGCTACAACAGGCTATGGCTATAATGATGAGGGACGCGACAATCTTGAGAGAATTTATAAGGATACATTTCATACAGAGGCGGCTTTAGTCAGACCCCAGATAACCTGCGGCACTCACGCCTTAGCAGTAGCTCTCGGTGCAAATGTAAGACCCGGGGACGAGATTTTGTCCCCTGTGGGAAAGCCTTATGATACTTTGGAAGAGGTAATCGGCATAAGGGATTCCATAGGCTCTCTTAAGGAGTGGGGCGTAAGCTACAGACAGGTTGATTTGATAAATAATGCTGACTTTGATTACGAGGGCATTAAAAATGCAATCAACGAAAAAACAAAGCTTGTTACGATTCAGCGTTCAAAGGGCTATCAGACAAGAGAAACCCTGTCAGTTAAAAAAATCGGCGAGCTTATAAAGTTTGTTAAGGAAATCAAGCCTGATGTAATATGTATGGTTGATAACTGCTATGGCGAGTTTGTTGAAAAAATTGAGCCGTCAGATGTAGGTGCAGATATGATAGTAGGCTCTCTTATTAAAAATCCGGGTGGCGGACTTGCGCCGATTGGCGGTTATATCTGCGGACGACAGGACTGTATCGACCAGTGCGCGTATAGACTTTCTGCACCGGGTTTGGGACAGGAGGTTGGTGCAAACCTTGGTATAATACAGTCCATGTATCAGGGCTTTTTCCTTGCTCCGACAGTAGTTGCAGGCGCAGTAAAAGGTGCAATTTTTGCTGCAAATATATATGAAAAGCTTGGCTTTAAGGTTGTACCTGACGGAAAGGTAACAAGACACGATATTATTCAGGCGGTGGAGCTTGGCTCAGCGGAAAGAATGATTGCTTTCTGTGAGGGTATTCAGTCGGCAGCCCCTGTTGACAGCTACGTTACACCTGTTCCATGGGCAATGCCGGGTTATGATGATGACGTAATTATGGCTGCAGGTGCCTTTATTCAGGGCTCATCAATCGAGCTTTCAGCCGACGGCCCTGTAAAAGAGCCTTACGCAGTATATTTCCAGGGCGGTCTTACATGGAACCACGCAAAATTAGGAATACTGATGTCCCTGCAGAAACTTTATGAAAAAGGACTTGTTGATGAAGATAAAATGAACTAAAGGTACTTTTTCATGTGCTTTATAGCGTTTTTTTCAAGGCGTGAAACCTGAGCCTGGGAGATGCCGATTTCGTTGGCAATCTCCATCTGGGTTTTCCCGCTGAAAAATCTTAAATCTAAAATGTGCTGCTCCCTCGGGGGCAGCTTTTTTAGTGCCTCCTTTAAGGTGATGTCCTCAAGCCAGCTTTCGTCAGTGTTCCTGTCGTCTTTAATCTGGTCCATAACGAAGATGGCGTCCCCGCCGTCGTGATAAACAGGCTCGTGAAGTGACACAGGGTCCATGATTGCGTCTAAGGCTTCGGATACTTCCTTTTGAGATATGGAAAGCTCCTTTGCAATTTCTTCTAAGGTAGGCTCCTTTAAGTTAAGATTGATAAGCCTTTCCTTAACAGCTAAAGCCCGATATGCAATGTCCCGAAGAGAACGGCTGACCCTGATTGAATTGTCGTCACGGAGAAAGCGACGGATTTCCCCGAGAATCATAGGCACAGCATAAGTGGAAAACTTAACGCCGTAGCTCTCGTCGAAGTTGTCAAGGGCCTTGATAAGACCCACACAGCCAATCTGAAACAGGTCGTCCATGTTTTCTCCTCTGCCTGAAAAACGCTGGAGAATGCTGAGAACAAGCCTTAAATTTCCGTAGATAAATTCCTCGCGGGACTTTTCGTCCCCCTCTTTGATTTTTATAAAAAGCTCCTGTTTTCTTTTTTCAGAAAGTACAGGGAGCTTGGAAGTATTCACACCGCAAATTTCAACCTTGTTAATGAGAGCCATAATCAAATCTCCTTTGCTGATTAAATTATTTGCAAAGGATAAATAAATTATACTATTAAGGCAAAATATCTCATAAACTTTTATGAGGTGATAGATATGAAATGCACAATCGCAGATATGAGGTCAAAGGAAGTAATAAATATAGCTGACGGAGCAAGGCTGGGCTATGTCCATGATGTGGAGTTTGATATAGAAAAGGGCACAATCGAGTCCATAACAATTTTGGGAGCATATAGATTTTTCGGCTTGTTTGGACGGGAAGACGATGTGGTAATCGGCTGGCAGGACATCAAAAAAATCGGTGATGATATAATAATAATTGACGCAGAAAGTTGACAAACGAAAAAAATAATTTATAATAAAACATAACGAAAAGAGGCGAAATATGATGAATTTTGATAAAATGACAGACTTTCTGCACCATCTGGTAGATGAATACGGAATACCGACGGTGGATTGTTCTATTAACTATAAAGGCGAAGAAGTTTACAGATATTATTACGGAGAGGGAATTTCGGACAAGTCCCTTTATAATATGTATTCTGCAACAAAACCAATCACAGCCACAGCAGGCTTACGCCTTATGGAAGAGGGCAAGTTTAAGCTCACAGACCCCGTATATGAATATATTCCTGAATTTAAGGAAATGACAGTGAAGAAAAAGATTTACACAGGCGGCGACGGCTTGAAGTACGCCACAGGCAATAATCCCACAGGGGATGAGCTTAACGAGGAAAGATTTGAAATAGTAAAGGCAGAAAATCCTATTTTAGTTAAGGATTTGTTTGCTATGTCAGCAGGCTTTAACTATAACACAGATATTGACGGAATTAAGAAACGCATAGAAGAAAATAACGGCAGATTTGAAACTACATGGATAATTGACGCCTTAAAGGACGAGCCTCTTGATTTTGAGCCAGGCACCCATTGGGGTTATAGCCTTTGCCACGATGTTTTAGCGGCATTTATCGAAAGAGTTTCAGGAAAGAAATATGACGAATATGTGCAGGAAAAAATCTTTGACCCGCTGGGCATGACAGACTCTACATATAAGAGAACAGCCGAGGTAGAAAAAAGACTTGCCAAACAGCACAGATATTATAACTGTGATAATTGTGCCCGTGAAATAGATAATGATAATCCTTATTGTTTCGGAGAGGGCTATGCCAGCGGAGGAGCAGGCATAATTTCTTCTGTAAATGATTACTCAAAGTTCGTGAGAGCAATGAGTATGAACGGCGTAACAAAAGACGGATACAGAATTTTAAAGCCCGAAACAATAAACCTTATGAAGACAAACGCATTAAATCCTGAAGCCCTTAAGGACTTTAACTGGGAGCATCTTAAAGGCTATGGCTATGGCCTTGGCGTAAGAACAATGATGCACCCTGAACTTGAGGGAATTAAGAGTGTAAAGGGTGAATTTGGCTGGTGCGGTGCAGGCGGTGCCTATGTGATGATAGACACAGATAACCAGATTGGCGTATTCTATGCCCAGCAGGTAATGAATAATCAGGAACCTTACGTTCACCCACGCCTCAGAAATATTACATATTCAATTTTTGGTTTCTAAAGAAAAATTAACATAAAAACAAGGAGGTGGCGGAATGTCATCAACAAAAGGAAAATTATCAATTTTCATGGGAATCCCCCGTGTAAAGAAAAGAGCCTACGGCACAGGAACAACTCCACCACCTGTTTCTTCAGAATTTTAATTTATAGAAAAATTTTAATTTTGAAGGAGAAATAATTTTATGTGGTTAATTTTTGCATTAATTACAACTCTTTTATGGGGTTTAGCTGAACTGTTTTATAAGAAAGGTGCCAGACAGGATGAAAAGTATGCGCATTTGAAGATTTGCGTATGCGTAGGTGCCGTAATGGGAATACACGCAATTTTTACATTGCTCACACAGGATATAAATTATAATCCGATAAATCTTCTCAGATATCTTCCGGTATCACTTTTTTATATTGTATCAATGGCATTTTCCTTTTTCGGAATGCGCTTTATTGAAGAATCTATATCCGACCCAATCGAAAATACATCAGGCGCAATGTGCTCACTTCTCTGTGTTATCTTTTTAAAGGAAACACTTTCAATACCTGCAATAGTTGCAATAGCAATTATGGTTATAGGTGTTTTAGGAGTTGGCTTCTTTGAAAGCAAGAGAAAAGATACTGTAAGAAAAAAGGTTCTCAGCAAAAAAATGGCTGTTATTGCTTTCTGTATGCCGTTCCTTTATGCCATTCTCGATGCAGTCGGAAGCTTTGTAGATGTATTTTATCTTGATGATGTAGCCGCAACACCTCTTATCGGTGTAACTGAAGAAACAATTGAAGCGGTAGCAAACACAAGCTATGAGCTGATTTTTGCATTATTTGCGCTTATATTGTTTGTGTTTATGAAGATTAAGAAGGTTGAGTTCGGCTCAATCCCAAAGCAGAAAGACAAGGTTTTATCTGCAGTGTTTGAAACTGCAGGTCAGTTTACATATGTATATGCAATGAGCGGTAACGGTGCAGTAGCAGCGCCAATCATTTCATCTGTATGTGTTGTATCATTGCTTCTTTCACGAATTTTCCTGAAAGAAAAACTTCCATATAAGCAGTACATAGCAATCGGCGTAACCATTGTGGGTATATTGATGCTTGCAATAATCGAGGGCTAAAAAATAACAACAAAAAAACACTCCGTGAAAAACGGAGTGTTTTATTTTTTGCTTTAATAATTTTTAGCGTTGATTTCGAAGTAGCTCTGTGGGTGGTCGCAAGTAGGACAAACTTCAGGAGCCGCTGTGCCAACAACGATGTGTCCACAGTTACGGCATTCCCAAACCTTAACTTCGCTCTTCTTGAATACTTCCTGTGTTTCAACATTTTTAAGGAGAGCACGGTATCTTTCCTCATGTTCCTTTTCGATAGCAGCAACAAGTCTGAACTTTTCAGCAAGTTCATGGAAGCCTTCTTCGTCAGCAGTCTTAGCGAAGCTGTCGTACATGTCTGTCCATTCATAGTTTTCGCCGTCAGCAGCAGCAGCAAGGTTCTGAGCTGTGTCGCCGATTCCGTTTAATTCCTTGAACCATAATTTAGCGTGTTCCTTTTCATTGTCAGCAGTCTTTAAGAATAAAGCTGCAATCTGTTCAAAGCCTTCCTTTTTAGCCTTTGAAGCAAAGTATGTGTACTTGTTTCTTGCCTGAGATTCACCTGCGAAAGCAGCCTCAAGGTTCTTTTCTGTCTGTGTTCCAGCGTACTTGTTTGTAGCGCCAACCTGTATGAGCTTGTCACCTGAAACACCGCACTTTGGGCAAATAGCAGGTTCTCCGTCCTGAATATCGAATGCGAGTCCGCAAACTGAACATTTGTAACTTTTCATAATTTTAACATCTCCTTTAAGTGTATTATTTCATTTTTTTTAATTATAATTCCTTTAATAAAAAAAGTCAATATAAATTTTGGAAATAAAACCCCGAAAAAGCCCTATATTATAGGAAAAAACTGTTGACAATAAAGGGATAAGTGGTGTATAATATTTAGAATGTAATATGGAGGACTATTATGTCCCGACAGGAATAATTTTACAAAAGAGGAATTAAAATGACAAAGGTATTTATTGACGGTAGTGCAGGCACAACAGGACTTAGAATATATGAACGTCTTCAGGACAGAAAAGATTTAGAGCTTTTAAGACTTCCTGAGGAATTAAGAAAAGACAGGGATGCAAGACACGAAATGTTAAATCTTGCTGATATCGTATTTCTCTGCCTTCCTGATGATGCAGCCAGAGAATCAGCAGAAATGGTTGAAAATGTAAATACCAGAGTTATTGATACATCAACAGCCCACAGAACAAACGAAAGCTGGACCTACGGTTTTCCTGAAATAAGAGATAACAGAGAAAGAATAAGAGATTCAAGACGAATTGCAAACCCTGGTTGTCACGCCAGCGGAGTTATTTCCCTTTTAGCACCTCTTACAGAGTCAGGAATTATAAAAAAGGATATAAACCTTTCCTGCTTTTCAATTACAGGCTACTCAGGTGGCGGTAAGAAAATGATAGCAGAGTATGAGGAAGAAAACAGGGATATGCTTTTGGATGCTCCAAGAATGTATGGGATAACCCAGAGCCATAAACACCTGCCTGAAATACAGAAGGTGTGCGGACTGGAGAAAGCTCCTGTGTTCTGCCCGATTGTAGCTCCTTTTTACAGCGGTATGGAAGTTACAATCCCACTTCATAAGAGTGATATAAATGGAAACATTGAAGATGTCCGAAGAATTTTAAGAGATTATTATAAAACAGGTCTGGTAAGATATAGCGAAGAAAACGAAAACGGATTTATGTCAGCTCACGCCCTGTCAGGAAGAGATGATATGGAAGTTTCCGTTTGTGGTAATGAAGACAGAATAATTCTTGTATCAAGATTTGATAATTTAGGTAAGGGAGCTTCAGGCTCCGCAATCCAGAATATGAATATTATTCTTGGATTAGACGAAAAGACAGGCTTAAATGTATAACGGAGGATAAAAAATGAAAATAATTGAAAATGGCGTATGTGCAGCGAAAGGCTTTACAGCAAGCGGAGCTCACTGCGGAATACGTAAAAATAAAACTAAAAACGATTTAGCGCTGATTTACAGCGAAACAAAGGCGTCAGCCGCCGCAGTATATACAACAAACCTCGTTAAAGGTGCTCCGCTTGTGGTAACAAAGGAGCATATAAAGGACGGCAAAGCTCAGGCAGTAATCTGTAACAGCGGAAACGCAAATACATGTAACGCAAACGGTATTGAAATTGCAGAACAGATGAGTCACTTAACTGCAAAGGCATTAAATATCGATCCAAAGGATATAGTTGTTGCATCAACAGGTGTTATCGGACAGCCTCTTGATATTGAGCCAATCGCAAATGGTATCCCGATGCTTGTAGAGTCCTTAAGTAAGGACGGCACAAGAGACGCAGCCGAAGGCATTATGACTACTGATACAGTGGTTAAGGAAATCGCAGTTGAATTTGAAATTGACGGAAAAGTTTGTCGCATAGGCGGAATTGCCAAGGGTAGCGGAATGATTCATCCAAATATGGCAACAATGCTCGTGTTTATCACAACAGATACAGCAATCTCCCCTGAAATGCTTGGTAAGGCACTTTCAGGCGATATAAAGAATACATTTAATATGGTATCAATCGACGGAGACACCTCCACAAACGATATGGTAACAGTTCTCGCAAACGGAATGGCAGGCAACGAAGAAATCGTTTCAGAGGGTGAAAACTTTGAAATCTTTATGAAAGCGTTAAATACAGTAACAGTCCACCTCTGCAGAATGATTGCCGCAGACGGAGAGGGTGCTACAAAGCTTTTGGAATGTAGAGTAAAGGGTGCCGAAAGCGAAGAAATTGCTAAAACAGTTGCAAAGAGTGTTATTTGCTCAAGCCTCTTAAAATCTGCAATGTTCGGTGCAGACGCAAACTGGGGACGAGTGCTTTGTGCAATCGGTTACAGCGGTGCAGATATCGATGTAAATAAGGTTGGAGTTTTCTTCAGAAGTGCCAAGGGTGAAATTGAAGTCTGCAGAAACGGTGCAGGGGTAGAATTTTCCGAAGAAAAGGCAAAGGAAATTCTTCTTGAAAAGGAAATTGATATTGATGTGACTTTGGGCGAGGGCGAATTTGAAGCTACAGCCTGGGGTTGTGACTTAACTTATGATTATGTAAAGATAAACGGAGATTATCGTACATAAAGATAGGAGATAGAGAAAATGGAAGGATTATTTTCTAATTCAGAGCGTGCCGAGGTTTTAACCCAGGCGCTCCCATATATACAACAGTATAACGGAAAGATTGTTGTAGTAAAATACGGCGGAAACGCAATGATAGACGAACAGCTCAAACAGCAGGTAATGGAAGACATAGTTCTTCTGTGGCTTATTGGCGTAAAAATTGTTTTGGTGCATGGCGGAGGTCCTGAAATCAGCGACCTTATGAATAAGCTTGGTAAGGAAGCAGTTTTCGTTGACGGACTTCGTGTAACAGATAAAGAAACAGTTGATATTGTCCAGATGGTACTTGCAGGCAAGGTAAATAAGACCCTTGTAAACCTTCTTGAAATGAAGGGTGGCAAGGCTATGGGGATTTCAGGTATGGACGGAAGACTTATTGAGGCTGAAATCCGTGATGAAAGATTGGGCTACGTTGGTGATATCACAAAGATAAATATTAAGCCTGTAAAAGACCTTTTAGAAAAGAATTATATCCCTGTAATTTCAACACTTGGCTGTGACGCAGAGGGCAATACATATAATATTAACGGCGATACAGCTGCCGCATATATTGCAGGTGCTTTAAATGCAGAGCGTCTTATTATGATGACTGATATTGCAGGTCTTTTAAAGGATAAGGACGACCCAAGCACACTTATTCCTGAAATTACAATTAAGGAAGCTGAAAAGCTTTTTGAAGAGGGAGTAATTTCAGGCGGAATGATACCTAAGGTAAATTGCTGTGTTGAAGCGATTCGCGAAGGTGTTAAGAATGTAGTAATAATGGACGGACGAGTTTCCCACTCAATCTTAATGGAACTTCTGACCGACGAAGGTGCGGGAACAATGGTAACCGGAGGCTAAAAAATGTTTGATATAAAAGAAACCGATAAAAAGTATGTTGCAAATACCTATAACCGTTTCCCTGTTGAGATAGTAGAGGGAAAGGGTGCCCTTATGTATGATAAGGACGGAAAGCGTTATATTGATATGGGCACAGGCATAGGTGTTACAGCATTCGGTATAAATGATGATAAATGGACAGAGGCAGTCTGCGACCAGCTTAAAAAGGTACAGCACACCTCGAATTTATATTATACAGAACCTTGTGCCCGCCTTGCGAAGCTTCTTTGCGAGAAGACAGGCTATAAAAAGGTGTTTTTCGGAAATTCAGGTGCCGAGGCAAATGAGTGTGCAATTAAAATTGCAAGAAAGTATGCTCAGGAGAAGAAGGGCGAAGATTATTATACAATAATCACTCTTAAAAACAGCTTCCACGGAAGAACCCTGACAACACTTTCTGCTACAGGTCAGGACCATTTCCATAAGCTTTTTAATCCTCTTACACCGGGTTTTGTTCACGCAGAGGCAAATAATTTTGAAGAGCTTAAAAAACTTGCTTTAGAGAATAAAACTGCAGGAATAATTATGGAGGCTGTTCAGGGCGAGGGCGGAGTTAACCCTCTCGATGCCGATTTTGTTAAGAAGACAGCTGAATTTGCTAAAGAAAATGATATAATTCTTATAATGGATGAGGTACAGACAGGTAACGGAAGAACAGGAAAGCTCTATGGTTATATGAATTTTGATATAATCCCTGATGTTGTAACAACAGCAAAAGGCCTTGGCGGAGGATTGCCGATTGGTGCAGTGCTTATGAGCGAAAAGGTAGAGAATGTTCTGGGCTTTGGTGACCACGGCTCAACCTTTGGCGGAAACCCTGTGTGCTGTGCAGGCGCAATAAGCGTAATTGAAAGAATTGACGAAGAATTATTAAGTGATGTAAGAAAAAAGAGCGAGTATATATTTGATGAACTTCAGAACGCAGATGGAGTAGAATCTGTAACAGGAATGGGACTTATGATAGGAATAAAGACCAAAAAACCTGCAGGCGAAGTAGTAAAGGAATGTATGGAAAAAGGAGTTCTGTGCCTAACAGCGAAAGATAAGGTCCGCCTCCTCCCACCACTTAATATCCCAATGGACCTACTCAAAGAAGCAATCGATACAATAAAATCCTCCCTTGAATAAAAAGCTTTTAATCATTTTTCCCGACTTGACACGAGTTGAATGAAATAGTTAAATTAAAAATAGCACAAAAGAGGGGGTGTAAATGCAATGAGGGAGAAAATAAAAGTTGAAAAAGTTTATGATTTTCTCAAAAAAGTTGATAGCAATTTTCCTGTTCCACTATCCAAAAGGCAAGATTTAAAATTTCTTTCTGAAAAATTGACTGATAAGGGTACTTTATGTATTGCAACTGATGATGGAAATATTGTTTCTATGGTAGGAGGATATACTGAAAACATAATTGATAATAAAGCATACATATCTGTTGTAGCAACATTGAAAGAATATAGTGGCAAAGGGTTTGCAAAAAGACTGGTAAGAGAATTTATAGAGGTATGCAAGGAAAAAAATATAGATGCAGCTCATTTGTATACAGTACATAACAATACTGTTGCGGTTAATATGTATAAAAGCCTGGGCTTTTTAGAATGGAAAATAAAAGATGAAACCAGAAAAGAGGATTTGCATTTAATATATTATATTGGAGGGGATAAATAATGAATGTTTTATTGACATCTGTAGGCCGACGTGCTTATATGGTTAAATATTTTAAGGAGGCAGTTGGCGAAGAGGGAAAGGTACATGTGTGTAACTCGGATGACCTAACTGTGGCATTTCACTATGCGGATTATAGTGTTGTATCTCCACTTATATATGATGAAAAATATATTCCGTTTTTATTGGACTATTGTAAAAAAAATAAAATTGATATAGTGATTTCTCTTTTTGATATTGATTTACCCATACTTGCAAAAAATAAGGAAGCATTTAAAAAAATAGGAACGAGAGTAATTGTTTCAGATGAAGCTATAGTAAATATTTGTAACGATAAATGGAAAACATACCAATTTTTAAAAGATAATGGTTTTAATGTTCCAAGAACATACATATCTTTGCAAAGAGTTTTGCTTGCTTTAGACAGCGGAGAATTACATTATCCAGTTATATTGAAGCCAAGATTTGGTTGTGGTTCTATAGGTGTTTCGGTGGCAGAGGATGAGATGTCCTTACTATATTATTTTAGACGTAATACACGGGTAATTAGCCGTTCTTATCTTAAATATGAATCGCAAACAGTACCTGCTGATGAAGCAATAATATACCAGGAATGCCTCGATGGGCAAGAATACGGGGCTGATGTTATCTCCGACCTTGATGGTGCACTTCAGAACATTATAATTAAGAAGAAACTTGCAATGCGTTCAGGTGAAACAGATATTGCTGAATTGACCATGAACAGTGCGATTTATGATGAACTTGAAAAATTAGCGTCGTTCACAAAGCATATAGCAAATATGGATTGCGATGTCTTTATGGTTGACGGGAAACCATACATATTAGAAATGAACGCTCGTTTTGGCGGTGGCTATCCATTTAGCCATATGGGAGGATGTAATTTGCCCAAAGCCATTATAGAATGGTGTAAAGGCAATGATGCATCAGATATGTTGTCTGCACAAATGGGAAGTGTGGGATACAAAGAATTATTTATAACAAAAATATGATAAAAATACGAAGATTATTAAGATAGGAAAAGGTTCTGTTGTCTTGTATCTTATAAAATTTAATATAATAGTTTGCCGATAATAAGATTTACATATACTATCGGATGCGAGAAAATCCAGTATTCTCGCGGGTTCTAAGGAAAAGTGCTAAAGGAAAATTTGTAGGGGCGATTCACGAATCGCCCGAATAATAAGAAAAATAGTAGGTCCATATTATGCTTTAGCATAACAAGGTTCTCGGGTACCCAACAGAAATCTGTGATTTCGTGTTGGGTGTTGGTTCTTATTATTCACTGTTCTCCGGTCTTGACACGAACTATATGGATATGTCGAATGTTGTCGAAAGGAGTGCTAATATGAGAAAAGTATTATTAAGTGTTATAAACATTTCAATATTAGTTCCATGTGTGGTTTTTGGAAGTACAGGACCAGATTTTATGACGACAATTTGGATATGGACTTTTATTGTATCAATTTTAAATTTGTTTTTAAGCAATAGTCGAAAAGATTTTTTGATAGGTTGTTTACTCATTCTGGTAGCTTCTTCGATGGGAATGTGTATAAACGGACAATTATATTATCATAGTTTGGTCGATAAACAGATATGGTACGATTTAGAAGGGAATTTAACTTACTTTGTTGCAACAATTGCTTATGGCATTAGTTATTTAGTAATTATGATGATTGAATTTATAATTAAACATTTAATTGTAAAGCGAAAAACTAATTGCATCTAAACCTTATGTGTCGCAATGTCGAATTTTGTGAAAGGTGTGAAAGTATGAAGAATATAAGTTTGACTGACAAAATTATTATATGTATTGTTGTGTTAAATTTAATAAGTTTTGCGTTGGAATGCACCTTTTATGGTATGTTATATGAGGAAAGCTTACTATATGATATTGTTTGCATAAATGCTTTTTACATAATCATTGGAATTCCCCTTAGTGTATTTGTAGGTATTATACTGAATATAACATCGTTGGTTTGGAAAACAAAAATCAAGGTTGGTTTTAAACTTAATATTTGGCTGTTCGTTATGCTTTTATTATTTCTTCCTGCATGGCAACACTTTTTCTGGCAAGCATTTTTAAGTGTATGATTTTTTCTATGTTTTGGCAGAAAGTTATATATAGAATCCTAAAAGGAGTAAGGAATATGTTTCGAAAGAAAAAGATAGAGAAGAAAATTCCAGATAATACATATAGAGTTATTAAAATTAGTAAGGATGCATTATTTGAGTTTATTTATGAATCATTTATAGATAACCAGGAAACTTTTTTTGATATAACTGATGGAACAAAAATCATGACTTCTTTTGATATTGATTGAGAAGATGGTTCTTTTATAATGGTTGCACAAAATTGTAAAGACGAGCCACCATTTTATAAAGAAATTGATGTAAATAAGATATCTAGAGCAATAGATGATACGACAAATACTATGTATGCTGATAATAGATATGTTGAATTAACTCAAGAACAACTTGATGCAATTCAAGAAAAGAAATAAAATTTACGTGTGTCAAGTCCTTACAATTTAAAAGATTAGTTTGCCGATTTATAATATTTACATATCGGGCGATAAAATTCTCATTATGAAGGGTATAAAGGCAAGTAGTAGTGTAGGCAGCAGCACGCCTTGATGGAGGAAGGTTCAGTGCAAGTCTGAACGCTTGTTGTTTATATACTTTATCTCTCAAATCACTCCAGCTGACGCGCGGACTGCAAACCTTTTGCAAAAATTGGTGAAATACATCCCACCCACACAACAAATTTATCGGTAAAAACTCTTCGAGTTTTATTGATTATCTTCGCTGTCGCTGCGAATCCTGGCTAAAAATGTGTCACTGGCACATTTTTAACGCTCGGACCCCCGGGCTGCAAACCTTTTGCAAAAATTGGTGAAATACATCCCACCCACACAACAAATTTATCGGTAAAAACTCTCCGAGTTTTATTGATTATCTTCGCTGTCGCTGCGAATCCTCGCTAAAAATGTGTCACTGGCACATTTTTAACGCTCGGACCCCACGGGCTGCAAACCTTTTGCAAAAATTTGAGGGCTTATCCCCCTCTGCACGGGACGATACACCACCCCTCAACCAACAGACCACCCGGGACGCAAACCAATCAACATATATGGCGTGCCCCCGCACCCAAGCTGACACAACCGACGCAAACCTTTTAGAAAATATTACCAAAATTTACCAAATACACAATAAAAATAGCACAAAAAAACACCAAAAAACCAGAAAGGAAGACTAAAGCTATGAACTTAAAAGGAAAAAACTTCTTAAAACTTCTTGATTTCACACCGGAAGAAATAAATTATCTTATTGATTTAGCCTGGCGACTCAAGGACGAGAAGAAAAAGGGAATACCTCACAGACTCTGCGAGGGAAAGAGCATCGCCTTAGTCTTTGAAAAGACAAGTACAAGAACACGCTGTGCCTTTGAAGTAGCGGCGGCAGACCTGGGAATGCACCCTGTATATCTTGACCCACAGGGCTCACAGATAGGCAAAAAGGAAAGCATAAAGGATACTGCAAGAGTTCTTGGAAGAATGTTTGACGGAATTGAGTACAGAGGCTTCGGACAGGAAATTGTTGAAGAGCTTGCAGAATTTGCGGGAGTTCCTGTTTGGAATGGCTTAACAAACGAATTCCACCCGACACAGATTCTTGCCGACTTCCTTACAATAAAGGAAAACTTCGGCGACCTTAAGGGAAGAAAGCTCGTTTATATGGGCGACGCCCGTTATAATATGGGTAATTCACTTATGGTAGGCTGTGCAAAAATGGGAATGAATTTTGTAGCCTGTGCCCCAAAGAAATATTTTCCTGATGCAGAGCTGGTTAAGACCTGTGAAGAAATCGCAAAGGAAACAGGCGCAACACTTCAGTTTATAGAAGACCCAATGGTTGCCACAAAGGGCGCAGATGTAATTTACACAGACGTATGGGTGTCAATGGGCGAACCTGATTCTGTTTGGAAAGAGAGAATTGAAGAACTTTCACCATATAGAGTTACAACAGAAATTATGGAAAACGCAGGAGAAAACAGTAAGTTTATGCACTGCCTCCCTGCATTCCACGACCTTAATACAACAGTAGGCAAAGAAATTTACGAAAAATTCGGTATAACAGCCATGGAAGTTACAGACGAAGTAATTGAAAGTGAAAAATCAATTGTTTTTGACGAGGCTGAAAACCGTATGCATACAATAAAAGCTGTAATGGCAGCAACTCTTTAATAAGGAAAAGGGAGTGTAAAAAATGAATTTTAACGGAATAGATTTTGATACATATTACAGAAATTATCCTGATAAGAACGGATATTTCGGAAAATATGGCGGAGCATATATTGAAGAAAAGCTTAAGAAAGCTATGGAAGAAATTACAGAGGCATATTATTCAATCTGTCAGTCAAGAAAATTCATAGCAGAATTAAGAAGAATAAGAACAGAGTTTCAGGGCAGACCAACACCGGTTACACACCTTGAAAGACTTTCAGACGCTTTAGGCGGCAGGGTACAGCTCTACGCCAAGCGTGAAGATTTGAACCATTCAGGCGCACATAAGCTCAATCACTGTATGGGTGAAGCGCTTCTTGCAAAGTATATGGGCAAGAAAAAGGTAATTGCTGAAACAGGCGCAGGCCAGCACGGTGTTGCCCTTGCCACAGCGGCAGCTTACTTTGGTCTTGAATGTGATATTTATATGGGTAGCGTTGATATCAAGAAACAGGCGCCAAACGTTGCAAGAATGAAGATTTTAGGTGCAAATGTCGTTGAAGTAACCCACGGCTTACAGACACTTAAAGAAGCAGTTGACGCAGCTTTCGACGCATACAGCAAGGAATATAAGGACGCGATTTACTGTATCGGTTCAGTCCTCGGCCCACACCCATTCCCAATGATGGTAAGAGATTTCCAGAGCGTTGTTGGTATAGAGGCAAGAGAGCAGTTTATCGGTATGACAGGCCATCTTCCTGATGCAATCGTAGCCTGTGTAGGTGGCGGAAGTAACGCCGCAGGCCTTTTTGCGGGCTTCTTAAATGACCCTGTTGAAATTTACGGTATCGAGCCACTTGGCAGAGGTCCTAAACTTGGCGACCACGCTGCAAGCTTAAAGTATGGCGAAGAGGGAATTATGCACGGCTTTAACAGCATTATGCTTAAGGATGAGAACGGCGACCCTGCACCTGTTTACTCAGTTGCAAGTGGTCTTGACTATCCGTCATCAGGCCCTGAACACGCATTTTTACAGGAAATTGGCAGAGTTAAGTATGATGTAATCGACGACGAAGAAACAATCGATGCATTCTACAGACTTGCACGTCTTGAGGGCATCATCCCAGCAATCGAAAGCTCCCACGCAGTAGCTTATGGTATGAAGCTTGCAAAGACAATGGAACATGGTTCAGTTTTAATTAACCTCTCCGGCCGTGGCGATAAAGATATGGATTATGTAATTGAAAATTACGGCATAAGATAAAATATAACCGCAACAAGAAATTGTTGCGGTTAATCTTAAGGAAAAATTATGGAAAATAAAATTGTAGTCTGCTATGCTGAGGAAAAATTCAGGGAAAAAGCAGAAAAACTTGCAAAGAAACTGAATACAGAGATAAGAAATGAAGTAAAGGAAAATGAACTCACCCTTCTTTATGATGAAAGGGGTCTTACGCTGACAGACGGTGACCTTGAAGTAAGGGGAGATTTTGCGGAGAATAGAAATAGATTGTCGGAGAATAATTTAAGACAGGAATTTCTTGTGAAAGCTGTAAAGTCCAAGAATATGGAAGAAAATCCCCTTGTAATTGACGCCACAGCAGGCCTCGGCGAAGATTCAATTTTGCTTGCCGCCGCAGGTTACAGGGTGATTATGTTTGAATATAACCCTGTTATCTGTGCACTTTTAGAGGATGCAATGGACAGAGCAAGGGAAGTTGATGAACTTCGGGAAATTATAGACAGAATGACTCTTGTGGAGGGCGATAGCACAGAAAAAATGAGTGAAATAAATGAACGCCCTGAGGCAGTTTTTTTAGACCCTATGTTTCCTGAGAGAAAGAAAAGTGCGCTGGTAAAAAAGAAGTTCCAGCTACTTCAAAGACTTGAAAAGCCTGCAACAGACGAAAGAAAAATGTATGACGAGGCTGCAGGATTAAAGCCTAAGAAAATAGTGATAAAACGTCCCCTTAAAGGACCGGTCCTCCAGGGCACAAAACCCTCTTACTCAATAAAAGGTAAAGCAATAAGATATGACTGTATCTTGCTATAAAAAAAGGATTACTATTTAGTAATCCTTTTTTTAATATTAGCAAATAAAACCGAGAACAGAATTGATGCGATGTATACGAATGCCCAACGCACAATTGACGGATGTGAAGTCAGGTCAGCAATTTTGTGTATAATCACATAGTCAAAAAGGTATATAAAAATGCAGTGGGACAGGTAAATGTAATATGATGCCCCGTTCACAGCTTTTAAAACCTTGAACTTGTAAATTCCTTTGAATTTTCTTGCAACCTCAAAGAAGAAGAGAATGGCAAGAGAGGAATAGAGGATGTGCAGATATTCAAGGTAAGGGAATGCGTAAACCCCTGCAAGATTGCACCACATAAGAGATGCGTCGGCTATGGCGCAACAGATAAATAAAATTAAGGTAAGAGGAAAAAGCTCCTTGCTGTATTTTTTAGCGTCATTATAGTGCTTCCCAAAGCACATACCAAATACCCAGTAAATAAGATATTTGAATATACTTTTGTCTGATTCAGGGAAATAATATGAGTAAATCACAGTTATAATGAGAGCCACAGGCAAAAGATAACGATAGTTCACACGTTTATTTAAAAATCTCCAAAGTGGCATTAAAAGATAGAACTGAAGAATGATAATAACAAAGTATAAATGTCCCACAATGTTGGTTTTGTAAAGTCCGTGAAGAATGTAGCTAAAGTGGTTCTGTCCCTGAGGATAAAATCCTAAATGGAGGAACAGAAAATAATATATAACGGAAAAAACGATATATGGAATAACAATCTCCGTAAGCCGTGAAAGATAGAACTTTCCGTATTTGAACGAGCGACCGTCGCGGGAGAAAAACTTAAATGCAGATAAAAATATAAAGCCCTGAACAACAAAAGAAGAAAGACGCCATACAGAAAGAATGACTTTGTATTCTAAGGCGAACTTGTCAGGGGCGGATAAATGCTTTGAACAAAGATGAATTAAAATAACAAGCATAGCAAAAAAGATGTTCATAAGTGAAATCTCAGTTATTCTTTTTTTCATGTTTTTCACC
>JAGAIJ010000085.1 GCA_017626595.1 Clostridia bacterium
CCTCGCACCTCTGCACACCTTTCCTACTCTGCACACCTTTCCTACTCTGCACGCCCACCTTTCACCCACCAGCTGACGCGCGGGCCGCAAACCTTTCAGAAAATTTTGCCACTTTTTACCTTTAAAATGCAAAAAAAAAGACTCCCCAAAAGGAGAGCCTTTAAAAAATCTTTAATACATTCCGCCTGCACCGGCCATAGCAGCAGCTGCTGCAGCATCAGCCTTTGGGTCAGGGATGTCAGCAACAATGCTTTCAGTCGTAAGCACCATAGCTGCAACGGATGAAGCGTTCTGGAGAGCACTTCTTGTAACCTTTGTAGGGTCAACAATACCGTTTTTAATCATATCCATATATTCGCCGATTAAAGCGTTGTAGCCAAAACCAACTTCGCTTTCCATAATCTTGTTAACGATTACAGAGCCTTCGATTCCGGCGTTGTAAGCAATCTGTCTCACAGGCTCTTCAAGGGCCTTAAGAACAATTGACGCGCCTGTTTTTTCGTCCCCTGAAAGTGTTTCCATGAATGAAGCAACAGCAGGAATAGCATTGATAAATGCAGTACCGCCTCCGGCAACAATACCCTCTTCAACTGCAGCCTTAGTAGCAGCAAGAGCGTCTTCGATTCTAAGCTTCTTCTCTTTCATTTCAATTTCAGTAGCAGCGCCAACCTTAATAACAGCAACACCGCCTGAAAGCTTTGCAAGTCTTTCCTGAAGCTTTTCTCTGTCAAAATCAGATGTAGTTTCTTCAATCTGCGCCTTAATCTGACCGATTCTTGTTTTGATGTTGTCCTTATTCCCTGCACCGTCAACAATAATAGTGTTTTCTTTCTGTACCTTAATCTGCTTAGCAGTACCAAGCATATCTAAAGTTGCATCTTTAAGTTCATAGCCAAGCTCTTCAGAAACAACAGTACCGCCTGTAAGGATAGCAATATCCTCAAGCATAGCCTTTCTTCTGTCGCCAAATCCAGGCGCCTTTACAGCAACGCACATAAATGTACCACGGAGTTTATTTACAACAAGTGTAGATAAAGCCTCGCCCTCGATATCATCAGCAACAATAAGGAGCTTTCTTCCCGTCTGCACAATCTGTTCAAGAATTGGAAGAATTTCCTGAATATTTGAAATCTTTTTATCTGTAATAAGAATTAAAGCGTCGTCGAGTACTGCCTCCATCTTATCAGTATCAGTAACCATATAAGGTGAAAGGTATCCACGGTCAAACTGCATACCCTCTACAACTTCAGAGTATGTTTCAGCAGTCTTTGATTCCTCAACAGTAATAACCCCGTCGCTTGAAACCTTTTCCATAGCCTCAGCGATAAGAGTTCCGATAAATTCGTCCTGAGAAGAAACAGCACCAACTCGTGCAATATCCTCTTTTCCGTTTACTTTCTTGCTGTTCTTAACAATTTCAGCCACAGCAACTTCAACAGCTGACGCAATACCCTTTTTAACAACCATAGGGTTAGCCCCTGCAGCAATATTCTTGTGGCCTTCTCTTATGAACGCCTGTGCAAGGAGTGTAGCTGTAGTTGTACCGTCCCCTGCAATATCGTTAGTTTTTGTGGCAACCTCTTTAACCAGCTGTGCACCCATATTTTCAAATGGGTCCTCAAGTTCAATTTCCTTTGCAATAGTAACGCCGTCGTTTGTGATTAAAGGAGCGCCGTACTTTCTGTCAAGCACAACATTTCTGCCCTTTGGTCCGAGAGTTACCTTAACAGTGTCAGCAAGTCTGTTTACGCCGTTTTCCAAAGCCTTTCTTGCTTCTTCACCAAATAAAATCTGCTTTGCCATAGTCTATACCTCCTGATTAGTCTTCGATTTTTGCAAGGACGTCGTCCTGACGAAGAATTGTATATTCAACGCCGTCAAACTTAACTTCAGTACCTGCATATTTGCTTATGATAACCTTGTCGCCTACTTTAAGTTCCATCTTAACTTCCTTGCCGTCAACAACCCCGCCAGGTCCAACTGCAACAACCTCAGCAACCTGTGGTTTTTCCTTTGCATTGCCTGCAAGAATAATTCCGCTTTTTGTAGTTTCTTCAGCCTCAGTCATCTTAATTACAATTCTGTCTGCCAATGGCTTGATGTTCATATATATTACCTCCAATTTTAATTTCTAACCCATTTTAGCACTCATCGCCATAGAGTGCTAACAATTTATATAATACCCACTTTTTACAAAATATTCAAGTCCAACCACAGTGAATTACAAAGGATTAGGACCAATTATTTCCAATTATCTCAAAATATCTTTTATTTCGGCAGGATTGTGCAAACAGCGTAGGCTGAAATCCCTTCTTCTCTGCCTTCAAAGCCAAGTTTTTCTGTTGTAGTAGCCTTAACTGAAACAGCGTCCACATCAACGCCTAAACAGTCCGCAATATTCTTTCTCATCTTCTCAATGTATGGCGCAAGTTTAGGCTTCTGTGCCGCAACAGTTGAATCGATATTGTTAACGACATATCCCTTTTCAGAAAGGACCTCCCCCACTTTTTTAAGAAGTATCATAGAATCAATATCCTTAAAAGCCTCATCACTATCAGGAAACAGCTTTCCGATATCCCCGAGAGCAGCCGCCCCTAAAAGTGCATCCATAACAGCGTGAATAAGCACGTCAGCGTCAGAGTGACCCATAAGACCGAGAGTATGAGGGACATCTACTCCCCCAAGTATAAGCTTTCTGTTTTCACAGAGCCTGTGAACGTCATATCCAAAACCTATTCTCATATTTCTCCCAACCTTTCACAGATAAATTCAGCCCTCTCCACATCTTCAAAGGAAGTGATTTTAATATTGTGAGGGTTGCCCTCAGCAATCACAACTTCTCCTCCCAGATACTTGATTAAAGAGCAGTCATCAGTGCCAACAAAGCCGTCTTCCTCTGCCTTTTTGTGAGCCGAAAATATTTTTTCGTAGTCAAAAACCTGAGGCGTCTGAATTAAACGGAGCTTATCTCTGTCAGCCACAGTCAAAAGTCTGTCCCCCGAAACTTCAATAACAGTATCAGGGATAGTTACTGCAGGTGCAATAGCCCCACATTCGCCAGCCTTATCCACCAAAGCGTCTATGTCAGATGCCGATACAAAAGGTCTTGCCCCGTCATGAATTGCAACAATAGTTGAGCCCTCTGACGCCATAAGTCCGTTCATAACAGACCTCTGCCTTGTATCTCCGCCTGTAACCATTTTAACAGGCTTTTTAATTTCATATTCTGAAATAAGCTCGCCAAGTGAAGAAAAGTTTTCTTCTTTGGTAACAACAACAATATTGTCTATTAAAGATGCACAGTCAAAGGCAAGTAAAGTCCTGATTAAAACAGGAATTTTCTTTATTTCAAAAAACTGTTTATCCTGACCAAACCTTGTACTGTTGCCCCCTGCAACAATAATGGCAGTATTCATGAAATCACCCAAATTCTATATAAAATTGTTAATTGCCTCGTAAATATTTTTAACAGGACAAACCTCAATTTTATCAAATTTCTTTAGCTTTTTGTAGTCATTGTAAGGCACAAGGACTTTTTCAAAGCCCAGCTTTTCAGCCTCAGCAACTCTCTGCTGGAGGAAACTGCAGGAGCGGATTTCCCCTGTAAGTCCGACCTCTCCGATAGCCACAAGACCCTTGTCAAGAGGAGTATTCTTAAAGCTTGAAGCCACAGCCATAATAACCCCAAGGTCCACGGCAGGTTCAAAAAGACGAAGTCCTCCTACAACATTTATGTATGTATCCACAGCGGAAATATGAAGTCCCGCCCTTTTTTCTATAACAGCAAGAAGCATCAATGCTCTGCCTACGTCAACCCCCGTAGTCATTCTTCGTGGGTTTCCGAAAGAAGTCTGGGAGCACAGAGCCTGAATTTCAGCAAGCACAGGTCTTGTGCCCTCCATTGCACAGATTATGCAGGTTCCGGGAGCGTTGTCAGGTCGTCCCGAAAGGAGTGCCTGGGATGGATTTTCAATCTCTTTAAGACCCTCATCGCCCATTTCAAATACGCCGATTTCGTTGGTTGAGCCGAAACGGTTTTTCACAGCCCTGATAATTCTGTATGCCTGATGCCTTTCCCCCTCAAAGTAGAGAACAGTATCAACAATATGCTCTAAAACCTTAGGGCCGGCAATAGCCCCCTCTTTTGTAACGTGTCCCACAAGGAATACGGAAATATTTCTTGATTTTGCAACCCTCATAAGAGTTGTTGCAACCTCTTTAATCTGTGAAACAGACCCGGAGGATGATGCAACGTCCTCACAGTACATAGTCTGCACAGAGTCAATAATTAAAATGTCAGGTGAAATCCTGTCAACTGCAGAAAATACAGAAGACATATCAGTTTCAGAAAGAATGTGAATGTTTGAAGAATTAACTGAAAGCCTGTCAGCACGGAGCTTAATCTGCCTTTGTGATTCTTCTCCCGATACATAAAGTATGGTTGAATCAGGAGCCATTTTCCCACAGGCCTGAAGAAGTAATGTTGATTTACCAATCCCAGGGTCACCGCCAACTAAAACAAGAGAGCCTTTAACAAGTCCACCGCCAAGTACACGGTCAAGTTCAGGGAACCCTGTTAAAAGTCTTTCTTCAGCGGTAGTGTCAATCTCATCAAGACGCAAAGATACTGCATCTTTGGGAGCAACATTTCCCTTAACAGAAACCTTTATTTTTTCTTCATAAATAGTGTTCCAGCTCCCACAGGCAGTACATTTCCCCATCCATTTCGGGAACTCGTTGCCACACTGGGAACAGACAAAAATATTCTTTTCTTTCATAAATTTCACCCACCTATTATATCATAATATAATATGGAAGATTTGTCCAGCAAAAAATGTCTTGAAAAAGAGAGAAATATGGTATATAATGTATAAGATTGAAAATTTATGGAGGAAAATATGGTTACTTTTCTTTATATTCTGTCAGGAATTATACAGTCCCTGTTAGTTCTTGCAGCCATATATTATTTATATATATCAAGTTTCTCCCTTATAAGATTCAGACACTCAAATAATTCATCAAAGGAAAACAGCTTCGCAATAGTGGTTGCCGCCCATAATGAAAAAGAGGTTATAGGCGACCTTATTGAAAGCCTGAAAGAGCTTGACTATCCAAAAGATAAATATGATATTTTTATAGTAGCAGATAACTGCACAGACAACACAGGCGAAATAGCAAAAGAGATGGAAGTTAATGTTATCCGCCGAAATGATACAGAGAAACGAGGCAAAGGGTATGCTCTCGAATATGCCTTTAATCATATAATGAGCCTCGAAAAGAAATACGATTTCTTCACAGTCTTTGACGCAGACAACCTTGTAAAGCCTGACTTTCTCCGTTGTATGAATAATAAGCTGAACGAAGGCTATGAGGCAGTTCAGGGCTATCTGGACAGTAAAAACCCATACGACTCAATGCAGACCTTTTCGTACTCCCTCTGGTATTGGCTGAATAACAGATGCTCACAGCTTGCACGAAACAACCTAAAGTATGGTGCAAGACTTGGCGGAACAGGCTTTGCCGTTTCCGTGAGTCTTATAAAGGAATACGGCTGGGGCGCAACCTGTCTTGCAGAGGATGCAGAGTTCACCTTAAAGCTTGCCTTAAATGATATAAAGGTTGGCTGGGCACACGATGCAGTCATCTACGACGAAAAGCCTCTTGGAGTTGAAACCTCATGGCACCAGAGAACGAGATGGGTACAGGGCCTCAATGATGTTTCAAAAAGATATATTCTTCCGCTTTTCAAGAAAGCAATAAAGGAGAAAAAAGTACTTCCCCTTCATATGATAATGAACTTCTGGGGAGACTCCCTCCATTCAGCATCCCTTATCTATATGCTGGCGGTAAGAATACTCCTCTTCTTCTTTGCAGGCGGAATTGTTACATACCTGTGGGCACCTCTTGCAATGAGAATTCTCCTTGACGCAGTTTTAATCCTTTCATTTCTTGTGTTTATGGCAGTTCTCTACGAGGATAAAAAGCTGAGCGTAAAGATACTTACAAACTTTATTGGCTTTATCGTGTGGATGCTTTCCTGGATACCAATTGGTATAAACGCAGTTGTAAAAAAGAACACAAACCAGTGGTTCCACACTCCACATAAATCAAATAAAAAATAAAGCGGTTCATAAAATGAACCGCCTTTTTTATTCCCCAATTTCTTCTCCGATAATATCAAAAATATCATCAAATAAAATCTTCGTCTTAACAATAGTAAGACTGTGCCCGATAGTATCAAACTCCGACACAATCCCCTTTGTTGAAATATATTCTCCGTCAGCATAGTGAATAATCTCCACCATCATTCCTTTTTCAACCTGACCAAGCTTTCTTGAAATAATCTCAGTCATATCTTCAGGGAACTCAATTTTATCTACAATAACCCTTTCCCTCTCGCGAATCAAGTCATAATATCCGCGAAGTGCAGCAAAAGGTGCAAACTGTTTAGCTCTCTCAACCACCGTTATGACCTCCCACCATTTTATTTCGTTTCAGGGTCGTCGCCTTGTCTTTCAGGTTCATTCCCTTTATAACAGAATTCTTTCCGTATTTTTTGCGAATATTAACGATAGCCTGTTGCCTTTTTCTCTCCTTTTCATCAACAATATACTCGGAGAAAAAGTCAAGGTTAACAAAGTCAGCAGGCACAAGTCTATTTACGGAAATGCTGATTTTCCGCACCAAAGCATCTCTGTTCACAATCTCATAGTAAAGGTCAAGGAAATACTTTTCAAGTTTTCTTGTGGAGCTTGTGTGTTCATCAAGCTTTCTCGTAGCCCCCGAGGACTTAAGATTTCTGTCGGAGTAGGTAATTCCTAAAGAAATGGAGTTGGTTACAAGCCCGTTATCCACAAGCTCAAGGGACATAAGCTCCGCCATTTCTTTTAGGATAAGTCCCGCATCCTCAATCTCATAGTTTGAAAATAAAACCTGACTGTTAGACAGTGAGGTAGTGGTAGGCTTAAAAGCCTTAATATCAGCAATAGTACAAGGCTCAATGCCTTTTGAATGGTCAATTAAAATCTCCGCATTCACCCCGAACTCCTTGTATAAAAGCTTCTCTTCAGCGTGTGCAACGCCGTATAAATCGAATATGCCAAAGTGTTCAAGACGCTTTGCAATCCCACGGCCAATGCCCCAGATATCAGTTATGGGTCTGTGGAACCAGAGATTTTTCTTAAATTCATTTTCGTCAAGGTAACCGATGTGGTCGTCAGAGTGCTTTGCAGTAATATCAAGGGCAAGTTTAGCTAAAAACATATTTGTCCCAATCCCTGCTGTGGCACAAATTCCAGTCTCACGGTACACCTCGTCAATAATCATAACAGCAAGCTCCTTCGGGGACTTGTTATACATTTTAAGGTAGTGAGTAATGTCAAAAAAGCATTCGTCAATGGAATAGACGTGAATGTCCTCCTTGCTGATAAAACGGAGATAAACAGAGTAAATATCCGCCGAATATTTCATATACAGCTTCATCCTGGGCACAGCAGTAATATAGTCAAGGCCCTTTGGAATTTCAAAAACTCTGCATCTGTTAGGAATCCCAAGGTCTTTCATGGCAGGAGAAATAGCAAGACAAATAGCTCCCTCGCCTCTTGAAGGGTCAGCCACCACAAGATTCGTCTCAAAAGGGTCAAGACCTCTTTCCACAGCCTCAACGGACGCATAAAAGCTTTTTAAGTCAATACAAAGATAAAACCTTTCCTCCATTTCTCCACCTCCTCTACAAGATTTCTGATAAAATTATCCCTTTATATATTCAATAAGTTCGCCAATCTGATTTTTGTCGCTGAAATCCCCGTCAGCATCACAAAGCTCAATAAGTAACTTCTCCATTTCAGTAGGCTCTTTTTTAGACGCCATAATCTTTTTCAGGGATTTAAGAGCAGCCCTGTGAACCATCGAAAGCTCCTCTAAAATCATCTTCCCCGTAAAATTGAAAATCCTGATATTTTCAGGAACTCCGGTCTTAAAATTCTTTTCAATAACATACTTGTCGTAATAGTCCCTGCAATCAAGAGGGGTAATTCCTGTTGAATATATAGCAATCTTCTTATCCTTAAGCCTGTCAATGTTTTTGGTAATAAAACTTGCACCGTTTATAACCTCGGCATAGAGTCCCCCGCCGTAGATTATTGTATCGTAATCTTCAAGCTCATCTATGGTAATTTCCTTTGCTTCAACCACCTTAAAGCCCAGCTCTTCTCCAATCCAGAGAGCATATTGTTTAGTTGAACCATATTTAGTTTTGTAAATCACTACTCCATTCATACCAAAACCTCCGATTTAATTATAATCTATCATGAGGGTAATAAATTTCCCTCTTACAATTTTATTTAATATCAATAATATCATACCACAAATCCCCCAAATATACAATCCCAAACAAAAAAATCCCCCTGCGAAACCGCAAGGGGATAGGTTTTATATTAGAGCTGTGGACCTGCAGGAACAAGAGCCTTACCGGCAGCGTTGCCTTCGTACTTTGCAAAATTCTTAATGAATCTGCTTGAGAGGTCCTTTGCCTTTTCTTCCCATTCTTTAGCGTCAGCGTATGTGTCGCGTGGGTCGAGGATAGCTGGGTCAACACCTGGGAGTGCTGTTGGAACTTCAAAGTTGAAGAAAGGAATCTTCTTTGTAGGAACGTCGAGGATGTCGCCGTTTAAGATAGCGTCGATAATACCTCTTGTGTCCTTAATTGAAATTCTCTTGCCTGTACCGTTCCAGCCTGTGTTAACGAGGTATGCCTTAGCACCGCTCTTTTCCATCTTCTTAACAAGCTCTCCAGCATACTTTGTTGGGTGGAGTTCAAGGAACGCCTGACCGAAACAAGCTGAGAATGTTGGAGTTGGTTCTGTAATACCTCTTTCAGTACCTGCAAGCTTTGCAGTAAATCCTGATAAGAAATAGTACTGTGTCTGTTCTGGTGTAAGGATTGAAACAGGTGGGAGTACGCCGAACGCGTCAGCTGATAAGAAGATAACATTCTTCGCATCAGGAGCAGCAGAAACAGGGCGAACTATGTTTTCGATATGGTCGATTGGGTATGATACACGAGTGTTTTCTGTGACGCTCTTGTCGTCAAAATCAATCTTACCGTTTTCGTCTAAAGTAACGTTTTCAAGGAGAGCATTTCTCTTGATAGCGTTGTAGATATCTGGTTCAGATTCCTTGTCAAGGTTAATAACCTTTGCATAACAACCGCCTTCAAAGTTGAATACGCCGTTGTCGTCCCAGCCGTGTTCGTCATCACCAATGAGAAGTCTCTTTGGATCAGTTGAAAGTGTAGTCTTACCTGTACCTGAAAGGCCGAAGAAAATAGCTGTGTTTTCGCCGTTCATATCAGTGTTTGCTGAGCAGTGCATTGAAGCAATACCCTTAAGTGGGAGGTAGTAGTTCATCATAGAGAACATACCCTTCTTCATTTCACCGCCGTACCAAGTGTTAACGATAACCTGTTCACGGCTTGTAATGTTGAACATTACAGCTGTTTCAGAGTTAAGACCGAGTTCCTTGTAGTTTTCAACCTTAGCCTTTGATGCGTTGTAAACAACAAAGTCAGGTTCAAAGTTCTTGAGTTCTTCTTCTGTTGGCTGGATAAACATATTCTTAACGAAATGCGCCTGCCAAGCAACTTCCATGATAAATCTGATAGCCATTCTTGTATCAGCGTTAGTACCACAGAAAGCGTCAACAACAAAAAGTCTCTTGTTTGAGAGTTCGTCTAAAGCAATTTTCTTAACAGCTTCCCATGTTTCAACTGAAGCAGGGTGGTTGTCGTTCTTGTATTCGTCAGAAGTCCACCAAACAGTGTCCTTTGAGTTTTCGTCCATAACAATGAACTTATCCTGAGGTGAACGACCTGTGTAAACGCCTGTCATAACGTTAACAGCGCCAAGTTCACTTTCCTGACCAACCTCAAAGCCTTCAAGACCAGCCTTTGTTTCTTCTTCAAAAAGTAATTCATAAGATGGGTTGTGGATAATTTCAGTTGTACCTGAAATACCATACTTTGTTAAATTAAGTTCCATTTTATTTCCCTCTTTCTATAAAATAATAATTAATAAAAATCAAACCTAAATTGTGAAAGCCCAACTTCCACTAAATACAATTATACACAAAATTTCCCGAAAATCAATACTAAATGTAAAAATAATTAAAAAGGTGGCAACCAAAAGGCCACCACCTAAAAATATCAAAGTTCAATATACACCTTTTCAGCGTATCTCACAGCCTCCATCGCATCCTTCCCATAGCAGTCAGCGCCAATTTTCTCTGCAAATTCCCGTGTCAACACAGCTCCTCCCACCATAACTTTACAATACGGTGCAGCCTTATGAATAAGAGCCACAGTTTCCTCCATAGCAGGCACAGTTGTGGTCATAAGAGCCGACAGTCCGCAAAGGGGAGCTTCCTCCTTTGCCACAGCCTCTGCAATAGCTTCAGGAGAAACGTCTTTCCCAAGGTCAATTACCGAAAATCCGTAGTTTTCAAGAAGTACTTTCACGATATTCTTTCCGATATCGTGAATATCTCCCTTAACAGTAGCAATAACAACCTTGCACTTCTTCTCCTGAGCACCACCTTTTTCAAGGATAAATACCTTAATTTTCTCAAAAGCAGATTTGGCTGCCTCTGCGCTCATCAAAAGCTGCGGAAGATAAACAGTCTTATTTTCAAAGCCCTTTCCCACAGTATCAAGGGCAGGAACAATGTGCTTATTCACAATTTCTAATGGTTCATTTGACTTAAGAAGTTCATCACAAAGAGCAGCTGCCCGATCCTTAAGTCCCTTAATTATGGCGTCAGCCAAAGGCTCCTCTGCCTCTCCTGTAACAGTAACAGCCTTCTCAGAAACAACCGCTTCCCGAACAACTGAGCCCATAAAATCAATGTAATTGCCACAGTTTTCATCCAATCCCTTAAGGAGAAGAAAACTGTAATATGCTTTCATAATTTCAAAGGAATGGGGATTTATAATCCCTGCAGACAGCCCATTATTGAGGGCTAAACTAAAGAAAACCCCGTTGAGAATATCTCTTTCAGGAAGTCCGAAGGACACATTTGAAACCCCTAAAACAGTGTTACATCCAAGTTCATTCCTGATTGTTTTAAGAGCCTCAAGAGTAGCCAAAGCCCCATTTTTATCAGCAGAAACGGATAAACAAAGCGTGTCAAAAACAATATCCTTTTTGTCTATTCCATAACCTTCTGCAACTCGTAAAATGTTCTTTGCGATTTCCACTCTTCCCTCTGCAGTGGCAGGAATTCCCTTTTCATCCAAAGTAAGAGCAACAACCACACCGCCGTACTTCTTAACAAGAGGAAATACCCTCTCCATAGATTCCATTTTTCCATTTACAGAGTTAACCATAGGCTTTCCGTTGTAGATGCGCATAGCCTTTTCCATAGCAGAAAAATCAGAGGTATCAATCTGGAGTGGTGTATTTATAACTGACTGAAGCTGAAAAACAGTTCTTTTAAGGAATTCCGCCTCATCAATACCGGGAAGCCCCACATTAACGTCAAGAATATGAATCTTTTTATCCTGCTGAGAAAGTCCCTCCTTTAAGATATAATCCATATCATTTTCAAGGATAGCCCCCTTGAAACGCTTTTTGCCCGTAGGATTTATTCTCTCCCCAATCAATACGGGAAACTCACCAATTTCAACAGAATGAGTGTATGAGGATACAAGGGTTTTGTCTTTTTTCTCAATACACTTGAAGGGAACAGTGGAAACCGACCTGAAGGTTTCCCTTATATAATCAGGAGTAGTACCACAGCATCCGCCGTATATCATAACTCCCATATGGGCAAGGTTTTTCATTTCCTCTGCAAATTCAGCTGGAGTTACATCAAAGAGAACCTTTCCTCCCTCTGCCCTTGGAAGTCCTGCATTTGGCTTTGCAAAAACAGGCACAGAGGAGACAGATATAAGTGACTCAAATATAGGCATAAGCTGTTTTGGACCAAGGGAACAGTTTGCGCCAAGAGCGTCAACTCCAAGTCCCTCAAGCATAACAGCCATAGCTTCAGGTGTAGCCCCTGTTAAAAGCTTTCCGTCCTCGCCATAGGCGTTGGAAACAAATACAGGCAACTCCGAATTTTCTTTAGCAGCAAGTACAGCCGCCTTGGTTTCATAGCTATCGCTCATAGTTTCGATAAATATAAGGTCAACTCCATACTTTACCCCAAGATTAACAGTTTCGCTATATACCGAAACAGCCTCTTCAAAATCAAGGTCGCCGTATGGCTTCAGGAGTCTTCCAAGAGGGCCAATATCTAAGGCAATATACTTGTTCTGACTACCTGATGACAATTCTCTTGCCTTTTTAGCATTAGTAATAGCACAGGCTATAATTTCCTCTAGTTCATTACCAAACTTAAGAGAATTTGCCCCGAAAGTGTTGGTGCAGACAATGTTTGCCCCTGCGTCAAAATAGTTTTTATGTATTTCCGTAATAACTTCAGGGTGTGTTATATTCCATTTTTCAGGGAGCTCCCCCGGTTTTAAACCCATGTTCTGAAGAAGAGTTCCCATACTTCCGTCAAGGAACAGCTTTTTACTTTTTAAATCTTCTCTTATTCCCATTTTTATTCCTTTCTGTAGGGACACTCCCACATTTCACACAAGCAACAATCCCTCTTACTGCAATCCTCTTTCCCTAAACCGAAAATAGCTGTTACAGACTTGCTTGGCGACATAATAAGGCTGCCTCCAAGAGATAAACCTATCTTTTTGTAGCAATCAAGAAAGCTTGTAATTTCCTTTTGAAATTCAAGGCTTAAGTCTCCGTAACCTGGTGAAAAACGCCTTGTTTTCGTACTGAATTTCTCCATAAAGGCATCACAAAGAGTCTCAATCCTCTCTGTTCCAACAGCCTGCATTACAACTGCCTTTGACACATCTGTAAGCGAATATCTTCTTAAAACTGCGTCAAATTCCATTCCTAAAGTACAGGCAAATATAACCGCTTCATTGCATCCCATAAGACTGTGGGCTAAAGCCTTACTCTCCACCTCTCCAAAGTTAAATATAACCTTGTTTTCCTCTATGGCAACAGGCACTTGTGCATAACACACTTTTCCATAATCCAAAACCTGAGCCAGACATTCATCCACAGCCGAAAGCAACCCGCCGTCAGCCTCCCTCACCCCTGCATATCTTAAAATCTCGTTTATATCAGGTGCAGGAAGTTTAATTTTCTCTGTGTATATCATCAGGCATCCTTCCCTATAATCGATGATAAATTATTCATAATCTTTTCTGCTACCTCAGGCTTATTCATTGAATAAACATGAATATGAGTAATTCCGTTGGCATAAAGGTCAATAATCTGGTCAGTGGCATAGGCGATACCTGCCTGCATCATAGCATCAGGATACTGGCCGAAACGGTCAACAAGGGTTTTAAACCTCTGTGGCATAAATGAGCCTGAAAGCTTTATAGCCCTCTCCACCTGATTTGCGTTTGTAATAGGCATAATTCCAGCTATAACAGGGACTGTTATGCCTTGCTCACGAATTTTATATAAGAAATTATAGAGGAGGTTGTTATC
>JAGAIJ010000010.1 GCA_017626595.1 Clostridia bacterium
ACAGACACAAAAGAACCATATCCAAAAGGCAAATAAAAAAGACGCAGAATATTCTGCGTCTTTTTTATTTGCCTTTTGGATATGGTTCTTTTGTGTCTGTTCGTCCTACAAGATAGTCAATGCTTGTTTCGTAGAAATCGGCAAGTTGGGATAAAACCGTTATTGGAACGTTAAGATTTTCAAGCTCATAGTCCGAATAAGTTGTCTGATGTATATGAAGAATGTCTGCAATCTCTTTTTGGGTAAGGTCTTTATCTTCTCTTAAATCCCTGATGCGAAATTTCATAATATCACCTCATAAAAAAGTTTTAAGGGAATATCCCTTATGTGTATATTAAAATAAATTTTTCTAAATGTCAATATGTGAATGAATAATTGAAATTATCCTTGCCTTTTAGGGGAAATGTGGTATAATTTACTAAACGAGTGGAGGTGGAGAAAAATGAACAAGCAGGAAGTTTATGAATATCTTAAAAATAAAAATGTGTGGCACGAGATAACAGAGCACGGGGCTGTGTTCAGTATGTCCGAGCTAGATGAAACACCGCTTCCGTATCCTGAATATGATGCAAAAAATCTTTTTGTAAGGGACGACAAGAGAAGAAATTTCTATCTCATAACAGTCCGTGGCGACAAGCGTGTAAACCTTAAGGAATTCAGGAAAAAGTACGAAACAAGGGTGCTGTCCTTTGCCTACCCAGAGGAGCTTGAAGAAAAAACAGGTCTCCTCCCGGGCTCAGTCTCTCCCTTCGGTCTCCTGAATAAAAGGGATGCCGACGTAATTTTCTGTCTGGACAGGGAATTTATGGATGACAGGGCAATAATCGGCATACATCCAAACGAAAACACAGCTACGGTGTGGCTTAAAACTGAGGATTTAATTGAAATGATAAAAAATCACGGCAACGAAGTTCGCCTTGTGGAATTATAGCAAACAAAAAAGGGTTTCCAAACGGAAACCCTTTAATTTTTTAATTAGTCAGCGCTGTATGGAAGTAAAGCAATGTATCTTGCTCTCTTGATAGCAACTGTGAGCTGTCTCTGGTGCTTTGCGCAACAGCCTGTGATTCTTCTAGGGAAAATCTTAGCTCTTTCAGTAACATATCTTCTGAGTTTAGCAACATCTTTATAATCAATGTGGTCAACTTTGTCCACACAGAAAGCACATGCTTTTTTCTTAGGTCTTCTCATACGGCTTCTGTCCATTTTTTCTTTTTCAGCCATAATAAAGCTCCTCCTTATCAAATATTAGAACGGCAAATCGTCGTCTGTACCAAGTGGTGAAAAGCCGTCGTCTGCAGGCATTTCAGCCATAGGTGCAGGGCTCTCCAATGAGCCGGCGCCTGAACCGTTTGAGCTTCCCTTAGCTTCGCCAAAGGAAACTTCGTTTGCGATAACTTCAGTCACGTAATTCTTCTTTCCGTCCTGACCTTCCCAAGTTCTTGTGGAAATACGGCCGATGACAATAATCATTCTGCCTTTGCTGAAGTAGTTTGAAACAAATTCAGCAGTTTTGTTCCAAGCAACAACATTGATAAAATCAGTTGTACGGTTTTCGCCGTAACCGTTATCAATTGCAATAGAAAAACTACAAACAGGTGTACCCGAATTAGTATGTCTGAGTTCAGGGTCCCTTGTAAGTCTTCCCATTAAAATCGCCTTGTTAATCATAGAAAAACCTCCAATTATTCTTCGATTTTCTTAATTGTGATTTCTCTTAAGATGCCGTCTGTAATACCGAATACACGTTCGAGTTCAGCAATAAAATCAGGCTTTGAAGAAAAATTAACCAAAACATAGTAACCTTCGGTAGCATAGTTGATTTCGTAAGCAAGCTTTCTCTTACCCCACTCCTCAACTGATTCAATTGTACCGTTGGCTTCTATTAATGATTTGAACTTCTCAACGAGAGCAGCAATTTCTTCGTCAGTTTTTCTCGCGTCGATTACGAAAATGTTTTCGTACTTATTGATGTTTTCAACCATTAAATTCACCTCCTCCTGGACTTTTGACCTTCGCAACAAGCGAAAGCAAGGATTGTTATTATTCTTATAACCAAACCATTTTATTACATTTTTCCCTTTTTGTCAAGTCTAATTGAAAATTTTCCTAATATAATGAAGAAAGAGGTGTTGCCAATGAAAAAAGTTTTTAAATTCTGCACTTTTGCAGTGATTTTGTTCTTTCTTCCAATGATAGTTGCTCTCCCTTTCGGTTTTATAGAGGGGATTGCCTTTGAGGATGAGGAAATTGATATATGGAAAAGGGAAAAAGTAATTGTAACAGTGCTGGACAAGGGTGAATACATAGAAAAAGATGTGGAAGAGCATCTTTTAGGGGTGCTTTTAGGGGAGATGCCCGTATCTTACGAAATAGAAGCCTTAAAGGCGCAGGCTGTGGCAGGAAGAACCTACATCTACCGAAAAATCGGGACAAACCCTGTCTCTCACCCCGATGCAGACCTTTGCACAAACCCCTCCTGCTGTATGGCGTACGTGACTCCTGATAGCGTAACCGAGGAAAGCCTTGAAAAAATCAGGCAGGCAGTTTCCGAAACAGCGGGAGAATATCTTGTTTATGAAAACGAAATTGCATCAGCCTTTTTCTACGCCTGTTCTTCGGGAAAAACTGAAAATTCAGAGGACGTCTGGGGCGCGGAAGTCCCCTATCTACGTTCAGTTGAAAGTCAGGGAGATGAAAATAACCCCAAACTTTTAGATGAAAAAACCTATACGCCCCAACAACTGAAAAATGCTTTGGGGGTAAACAGCCTAGAAATCGGCGGAGTTACATATACAGAGGGCGGGTCTGTAAAAAATATAAGGATAGGTGGAAAAACCTTTAAGGGAACAGAAATCCGAAGTCTTTTAGGGCTCCGCTCAGCCTGTTTTACAATATCAAACAACAACGAAAATTACACAATTACAACCAAAGGAAACGGCCACGGAGTTGGAATGAGCCAGTTCGGTGCAAACGAAATGGCAAAGTCGGGAAGTAGCTATGAGGAAATTCTGTACCATTATTTCAAAGGGTGTAATCTCGACAAAAATTTATAAAAATTTACAAAATTTTGTATTTTTCTATTTACAAATAACACAATATATGGTATAATCACTCCATAAACATTAAAAATGTTGTGGGGTGAAAAGATGGATAATAAAATTGAAATTCAGAGAATAAAGACGGACCTTGAGTCAAATCTCGGAAATAAGATTAAGTTTGCATCTAAGAGGGGCAGAAAGAAAAAGGTTGTCAGGTCCGGAGTTATCGAAGGAATCTATCCTAATATTTTTGTAATTAAAGTTGACCCTGCTATTGAGGACGAAGAAATGGTTGAACAGAGAGTGTCATACAGATATTCTGATATTATTACAAGAACTGTTGAACTTGCTCTTTGCGAGGAATAATGCTAGGTTGAGAGCGACAAGGAAATTATAAAAGAGGTCTTTGGGGAAAGACCTCTTTTTTATTTATTAAGAAGTAAATAAACCGTAAAAACGGATAAAATAATTCCTGTAAAATCCGCTGTGAGCGCTGATTTAAGCGTGTGGCGGGTTTTTTTAATTCCAATACAGCCAAAATAAACAGCCAAAGTGTAAAAGGTAGTTTCTGTGCTTCCCATCATAACGGAGGCAATCCTGCCCACAAGGGAGTCAGGGCCGTATTTGTTTAAGATGTCTGTAACAATAGCGATTGACCCGCTTCCTGAAACAGGTCTTAAAATTGCAAGAGGAAAGATTTCCTTTGGGATACGGAGAAAATTCAGCACAGGTGCAAAAATTTGGGAGATAATTTCCATAGCACCTGATGCGCGGAACATTGAAATCCCAACCATAAGCCCAATAAGTGAGGGCATAATTTTTATAGTGCATTCTAAGCCCTCCTTTGCCCCCTCTGTAAAGGCGTCAAAGACTTTCACCTTTCTTATGATGCCTGAAAGAACAAAAACAAAAATCATAAGAGGAACAGCATATGCGGAGATAAAACTCATAATCTGGACCTCTTTTCAAGTATTTTTGAAACAGTCACCCCTGCAACCAGAGCGAGAATACTGCAAATCCATACGGGAAGAATAATTTCTCCGGGATTTTGTGAGCCGTACATCTGCCTAAGGGATATAATTGTGGAGGGGATAAGTTGGATTGAGGCTGTGTTTATAACTGCAAAGGTGCACATTTCATCGGAGGCTGTGTCACGGAATTTGTTTAGTTTGTTAAGCTCCTCCATGGCTTTAAGACCAAGGGGTGTGGCAGCGTTTCCCATGCCAAGAAGATTGGCTGTCATATTCATTGAAATTGCAGTCATAGCAGGGGAGTTCTTGGGGAGCTTGGGGAAAAGCTTGTGGGTCAAGGGGCGGAGAGCAGTTTCAAAAAAGGCTGTAAGCCCCGACTTTTCTGCAATCCTCGTAAGTCCTGTCCAGAAGCACATAATTCCAAGGAGACCGATTATGGTTGTAATAGCTTCCTTTGCACCCTCTAGAGATGCTGCAGTCACTTCGGAAACATTTCCGCGGATTGCAGATATAACAAAAGAAATTATTACCATAAAGCCCCAGATATAGTTCATCATAATAATCACCCAGAAAATTATATGGGACAAAATCGAGAATATGTCCACAGTTTTTGTAAACATAGAGGACAAACAGGGACAAAGGGTAAAAATTTGAGGAAAAATAAAAAAATAATGAGAAATTTGCATACGAAAAGCCTTTGAAATGGTGGAAAAATTGTGTTAGCTTTAAGTTAGAAAGGTTGGTGGAACAATGCTTGCTAAAATTTCAAATGAAAGAAACAGAATAATTCTCACAAGGACTGAGGAAAAAGAAGAGGGCAGGATTTTAAATATAAAGACAGACGAAATAAGGACAAACCCCTGTCAGCCACGAAAGGAGTTTGACGAGGGAGCAATTGAAGAACTTGCAAATTCCATAAAAATGTACGGACTTATCCAGCCAATAGCTGTAAGGCGTATCAGGGAAAACTCCTATGAGCTTATAGCAGGTGAGCGAAGACTTCGTGCCTGTAAATCTTTAAATATGGAAGAAATTCCTGCAATTATAGTTGATGCAACAGCTACAGACAGCGCAATTCTCGCTCTTATCGAAAATATCCAGCGTGAAAATTTAGGCTACATAGAAGAGGCAAACGCCTATCTGTCCCTTGTGTCAGAGCACGGCATAACCCAGGAGGAGCTTGCCGAAAAATTAGGAAAAAGTCAGTCCACAGTTGCAAATAAAATAAGAATTTTAAGGCTGTCCTCGGAGGTCAGACGGCTCCTTGCGGAGAATAATTTAAGTGAACGCCACGCAAGAGCGTTACTTAAATTAAGTACCGATAAACAAAGGCTTAAGGTGCTTGATGCAGTAATAAAAAGAGGGCTGAATGTTCAGAAAACTGAGGAACTTATAGCTGAAATCCTTGAAGAAAAGGAGAAAATTGAAAAGCCGAAAAATATCAGGATTTTTAAGGATATAAGGATTTTTTCAAATACAATAAGACAAGCTCTTGAAATTATGAAAAAGTCAGGAATAAATGCAGAGTCAAAGACAAGAGAAGACGAAAATTATATTGAATATTTAATAAAAATTCCAAAAGTGTAGAAAAGAGGTATATTTTTTCGGGAAAATGTAAACACTTTCAATATCGGAGGTGTTGAGTATGAAAAATACAAAAAAGGCAACAAAAGGAAAGAAGATAAATGTAAAGCTTGGCAGATACGCCACAACAGCCACAGCAGTTCTTGTGATTGTTTGTGCTTTGGCTGTTAACAACTCGGCAAGAAATAAAAAGGTAAAGGAATTTGACGAGAATGCCTGGACAGAGGCAGTTTCCAAGGTTGAAAAAAAGGTGGAAACCCCTGCTGTAAGGCAGGACTATGAGCCTGAAGAAAAGGTGGTTGTAACCTCTGCAAAGGTTATGACTGAAGAGGAAATTATTGAGGAAATAGGAATGATAAACCCTACACAGGGAGCAATCTTAAAGCCTTTTTCCGAGGGCGAGCTTGTCTATTCAAAGACCACAGACGACTGGCGTACCCATAACGGAGCCGACCTTGCCGCCACAGAAAAGGGAGAGGTTAAGGCTGCAGCCGACGGAGTAATTTCCAAGGCTTATGAAGATAAGCTTTTAGGCTTTGTAATAGAAATTGTGCATACAGGCGGAGTCACAACCCGCTACGGAAACCTTGCAGGCATCGATATGGTACAGCCCGAGGCGGAAGTGAAAAAAGGTGATGTAATAGGAAATGTAGGTACGTCCTCTGTTTTAGAGGCAGGGGAAGAGCCGCATCTCCACTTTGAAGTGCTGAAAGACAGCACAAGACAAAACCCTGAGCGTTATATAAGGAATTAGTTTTGTGTTGTTTTCCATAATTGTCCCCCACCCCAAAAGCCCGAAAGGGCAAAGAAAAACCCTGCGACCAGCCATCGCAGGGTTTTTTATTATGCTTTCTTTACAGCGTTTAATAATCTTATAATAATCGGACAGAACACAACGTTTATAACAACTTCCAGAACAAAGTTTGCTCCCACGAAGCTTACAAACATATATGGAAGAACAGCCGAGCCGGCTGCCGCTGCCCATTCGCCGATAAGTGGCATAAAGAAAAGTCCGCAACCGATTAAGAAAATTCCTGTGTTTACGATTGGACAAACTAAAGATGCCACGAAAACAGCAAAAGTCACGCTGATTTTCTTAAGGGCGTTATAGCAAATTCCTGCCACAAGTCCACAGGCAATACCCTTTGCCAGTACAGTTAAAACTGTGCCCCATACGGAAACTGCAAGAAACAGTCCTGCGTCCCTCATAAGTACGATAATACCAAAAACGAAACCAAGCCAGCCCGCAGATTTTGTTCCGCAAAGTGCAGAGCCCAAAACGATAGGCATAAGTACAAGTGAAATGGAGAATGGTCCGAATTTGATAAATGAGCCAAGTAACTGAAGAATAATTACCATGGCTGTGAGTATGGCGGTAGTCACCATATTCTTTGTGTTTTTCATTAAAATTCCTCCTTGCTGTCATCTGCAAAAGCAGTACAACGCAAATATTTTATTTTAATTTCATTTATTTTTCATATAGATTGAGTAAAGACCATCTAAAATCAGGTCGCTATCAATTAAAATTTCATGACGGCAGTTTGGTATAATTGTTTCGGAGAGGCCTCCTGTTGCAATAAGAGTGAGCTTTTCGCCAAACTCCTCTTCAATTCTGTCAATCATTCCGTCAATCATTGATGCACTGCCGAAAACAATTCCCGAGCGCATACATTCAACAGTATTTTTTGCAATAACCTTTGACGGTGCTTCAAGGCTGATGCCCGGAAGCTGTGCAGTACCTCCTGTGAGAGCCTTTAAAGAAAGCTCCACGCCGGGAGCAATTGAAACTCCGCGGAAAACTCCGTTTTCGTCAACAATTGTAAATTTAGTAGCAGTCCCCATATCAATAATGAGAACCTTGCCCTCATATTTCTGATGAGCGCCTACGCAACCGCAGATAAGGTCAGCCCCAACCTGTGATGGATTGTCAACCTGAAGATTTATCCCTGTTTTAACTCCCGGTCCCACCAAAAGTGCCTCAACTCCGTAAACCATTTTAATGGCGCGGAGAAGAACGTGGTTAAGATTTGGCACAACAGAAGAAATGATTGCTCCTCTCAAGCTGTGGGAATCAACGTCGTTAAGGGATAAAATACTCCTTATTTTTGTTGCATATTCAGAATCAGTTTTGTGGACGTTTGTGGAAAGTCTTGACACAAATGCAAGCTTGCCCTCTTTGTAAACGCCTAAAACAATGTTTGTATTTCCTACATCAACCGTAAGAATCATAAAATCATCTACCTTTTAACCGATACGAGCACCGCTCTGAATATCGTCTTTAACAGTTGTAACAACCAGCTTATCGCCGTGAACTGCGCTTAAAATCATACCGTTTGAGTCATAGCCCATCATTTTTCTTGGTGGGAGGTTTGCGATAAAGAGAAGATTTTTGCCAATTAAATCTTCGGGCTTATAGTATTTTGCAATGCCTGATAAAATCTGTCTCTTTTCGTTGCCAACTTCAAGGATAAAGCGGAGGAGCTTGCTTGATTTCGGAACAGCCTCACATTCAATAACCTTGCCCACACGAATGTCCATTTTGCAGAAATCGTCGATTGTAACGTCTTCTTCGTATGGCTCAATCTCAATTGCAGGTTCAGGAACAGGCATCTCAGCCTCAATTTCCTTGATTTTCTTTTCTGCATCAATTCTTACGAAAAGCGGAGTTGCTTCTCCTACTTTTACGCCTGATTTAAGAGTGCCGAATTCCTTAATTGCCTCAAGGGAAATGTCGTCGAATGAAAGCTGTCCCTTGATTTTTTCAGCTGTTTCCGGAAGGAATGGGCTGAGGAGTGATGCGATAAAGCGGATAGCCTCGGCTAAGTTGTGCATAACTGTGCCAAGCTCTGCCTTTTTGCTTTCGTCCTTTGCAAGAACCCAAGGCATAGTTTCGTCAATGTATTTATTTGCACGGTTTGCAATCTTCATAACTTCCCCAAGGGCGTCAGCCACATGGTAGTCCTGCATAAGTTCAACGAGTCTGTCTCTTGAATTTTCGCAGGTAGCCTTAAGGTCTTCGTCAAATTCAAATTTATATGTTGCTTCAGGAATAACACCGTCAAAATATTTGTTAATCATAGCAACTGTACGGTTAACAAGGTTGCCCATTGTGTTTGCAAGGTCAGTGTTAAATGAAGTAATAACCTTTTCGTAGGTGATTGTGCCGTCCTGTGCGAATGGAATTTCGCGGAGGAGGTAGTAACGTACAGCGTCAACGCCGAAATGACGAACAAGGTCGTCGGCGTAGACAACGTTGCCTAAAGATTTACTCATTTTTTCCTCGCCGTTTAAGAGCCAAGGATGACCGAAAACCTGCTTTGGAAGTGGCAAATCAAGAGCCATAAGCATAATAGGCCAGTAAATTGTATGGAAACGGAGAATGTCCTTTCCGATAATGTGCACGTCAGCAGGCCAGTTCTTGTTAAAGAGCTCGCTGTCCTTGTCAGGAGCGTAGCCTAAAGCTGTGATATAGTTTGTGAGGGCGTCAAGCCAAACATAAACTACGTGCTTTGGGTCAAAGTCAACAGGAATACCCCAGTCAAAGCTTGTTCTTGAAACGCAAAGGTCCTGAATACCAGGTTTAATAAAGTTGTTAACCATTTCCTTTTTGCGTGATTCAGGCTGAATAAACTGTGGATTTTCCTCGATGTGCTTCATAAGGCGGTCCTGATAGTTGCTCATTTTAAAGAAATAAGCCTCTTCATTTTCCTTGTGAACATCTCTGCCACAGTCAGGGCATTTGCCCTCAACAAGCTGTGTTTCAGTCCAGAAAGATTCGCAAGGAGTACAGTACCAGCCCTCGTAGCAGGACTTGTAGATGTCGCCCTTGTCATAGAGCTTTTTGAAAATCTTCTGCACAGCATCAACGTGATAATCGTCAGTTGTACGGATAAATTTGTCATAGCTTGAATTCATAAGGTCCCAGATATCTCTTATCTGTCCTGCAACCCCGTCAACATATTCCTGAGGAGAGATGTTTGCGTCTTTAGCAAGCTCCTGAATTTTCTGACCATGTTCGTCAGTGCCTGTTAAAAAGTAAACATCATAGCCTTCGTATCTTTTGAAACGGGCAATAGCATCGGAAAGTACGATTTCGTAGGTGTTTCCGATGTGAGGTTTTCTGGATGTATATGCAATAGCAGTTGTTAAATAAAATTTTCCTTTACTCATTATTTTCTCCTTCGTCCCACATGGTTATATTGATGCTTTCTTCCTTTTTGCCGAAAGGAATACCGAAATGCTCATAGGCGAGCTTTGTAACAGTTCTTCCCTTTGGTGTACGGTTAAGAAAACCGATTTGCATAAGATATGGCTCGTAAACGTCCTCCACAGTGGTGCTTTCCTCGCCGATTGTAGCGGCAAGTGTGTCAAGACCAACAGGCCCTCCGTTATAGTTGTTTATAACTGTAAGGAGCATTCGTCTGTCGGAGGCGTCAAGACCCAACTTGTCAACCTCAAGGCTCTTAAGCGCCTCGTCGGCAGAACTTTTGTCAATTACGCCGTTATATTTAATCTGTGCAAAGTCACGAACTCTCTTTAAGAGTCGGTTTGCAATACGCGGTGTACCTCGTGAACGGCTTGCAATTTCCCCTGCGCCCTCTTCGGTAATGTCTATGCCAAGGATTCCTGCGGAACGCTTGACAATTTCCTTAAGCTCCTCAGGAGTGTAAATTTCAAGTCTGCTGATTACGCCGAATCTGTCACGGAGAGGAGCTGTAAGAGCCCCTGCCCTTGTAGTCGCACCAATAAGGGTGAACTTCGGCAGGTCGAGGCGGATTGAACGGGCTGATGGGCCTTTGCCGATTATAATGTCTAAGGCAAAGTCCTCCATAGCAGGATATAAAACTTCCTCTACTGAGCGGTTAAGGCGGTGGATTTCGTCCACAAAAAGAATGTCGTTTTCGCTTAAATTGGTAAGAAGTGCCGCAAGGTCACCCTGCTTTTCAATGGCAGGTCCCGAGGTGATTCTTAAGTTGACGCCCATTTCGTTTGCGATAATTGTGGAAAGGGTAGTTTTTCCAAGGCCCGGAGGTCCGTATAAAAGGACGTGGTCAAGGGAATCCCCTCTCTGCTTCGCAGCGTCAATAAATATGCGAAGATTTTCCTTTGCCTTTGTCTGACCGATGTACTCGTCAAAGGTTTTCGGTCTTAAGCTGTATTCATTTTCTTTGTCACCGTCAGTTTCAGCGGTGGTTATAATTCTTGTTTCTTCGTCCATATTTTACCCTTTCATAAGGTTTTTAAGACCAAATTTTATTTTATCTTCAAGTGTGCCGGTAGCACCTTTTAATGCATTTTTGGCTTCAACAGCAGAATATCCGAGAACAACTAATGCTGAAACAGCTTCAGCGTTGTCGTCGTTGTTTGATACAGGAACAAAATCCTGTGCAGGCATTTCGTTGAGTTCAACGCCCTTGAACTTGTCGCGGAGCTCTAAAACAAGACGCTCTGCGCCTTTTTTGCCAAGTCCGTGAGTGTTGTCGGAGATGTATTTTGAATCCCCTGAAATTACGCAAAGGGCAAACTTTGACGGAGAAATGTTTGATAAAAGAGAAATGGCAGTTTTAGTGCCTATTCCGTTTACGCTTATAATCATTTCAAAGAGGTTAAGCTCCTCCATAGTGTAAAAACCGTAGATGTCCAGTATGTCAGAGGTTGTTTTAAGGTTGACATAGGTGTAGAGTTTTGCGTCCGTTCCGATGTCTCCGAGACTGTTAAGAGTAGCTGTGCTTGAGTAGATTTTAAAACCAATTCCGTTTGCGTCAATAACAGCAAAATTTTCGCTCTTGTGAGCCAGCTTTCCTGAAATATAGTAAAACATTTTCTCCCTCCTTTGCATATATAGTAAATTATACCACTTTATGAAGAAAAAAACAAGTGATTTTTCAATATACTAAAATAAAAAAGATTTATGCACAGGGATAAATTAAACCTCCCCCACAGCTATCCCAACAGCTATCCCCACAGCCACATAAAGACATTGACTTAATCCAAAGATTATGGTATGATTATTCATACCAATCATACAAAGGGGGATAAAAATGAATACAAGTAATGGAAAGTATGCCTGGATGGTTAAAATAGGAGAAAAAGGACAGTTTGTTATTCCAAAGGAAGCAAGGGAAATGTTTGACCTGCAACCCGGAGAGGAAATTTTGGTTCTTGGAGACAAGGAAAAGGGAATTGCAATTCTCCCGAAAGAAAAACAGCAGGATTTTATAAAAAATATTTTCAATCACATAGAAGATTAAAGGCGGTTGACATTATGAGTAAAATAGTTTTCTTTTGTATTCCTGCCCACGGCCACACCAATCCAACCCTTGAGGTTGTAAAGGAGCTGATTTCCCGTGGGAATGAGGTCTGGTATTATTCCTATAACATTATGCGGGAAAAAATTCAGTCCACAGGAGCAAAATTTATATCCTGCGACGACTATGATATGGAAAAGAAATTAAACGCCAAGGATTCAACCCGTGTAGGAAAGGATTTGGCGTTTTCTACAAAGTTATTAGTTGACACAACCCTCGCCCTTGACGAAAAGGTCTGCAGGGAAATGGAAGAGATTAAGCCTGACTGTATAGTGGCTGATTCTATGGCGTTATGGGGAAAGGCTGTTGCGTTAAAGCTGGGTATTCCTTTTGTTTCTTCAACAACAACCTTTGCCTTTAATCAGTACTCGGCAAGAATTATGAAACAGGGTTTTAAAGATTTAGTCAAGATGCTTTTGTCAATGCCAAAAACCTCGAAGCAGGTCAAGAGGCTTAAAGATAAGGGGTTTCCTGTCAATAGCATTATTGATATAATCGGGAATGATAATAATACTCATACAATCGTCTATACCTCCCCTGAGTTTCAGCCCTGCTCAGAAACCTTTTCTGAAAAGTATGCTTTTGTAGGACCGTCAATCCGTCCTGCAACAGAGGAAATTGAGAAGAAAAAAGAAAAATTGATTTATATTTCCATGGGAACAGTAAATAATGATATGATGCCATTTTACAGGTCCTGCATTTCTGCCTTAAAAGAAACTGATTATCAGGTTATAATGTCAGTGGGCAACCTTGTGTCGGTTGAAGATTTTGGGGAAATTCCTGAAAATATTTCGGTTTATTATCATATTGACCAGATTGCAGTTTTAGAAAAAGCAGATGTATTCGTATCTCATTGCGGAATGAACAGCGTAAGCGAAAGCCTGTATTTCGGAGTTCCGATTGTTATGATTCCTCAAACCTCGGAGCAAAAAGGTGTAGCGGAACGTGTCAGGGAGCTTGGTGCAGGAATTAAAGTTGACAAGAAAAAGGGCACAGCGGTCTTAGACGCCATAAAGGAAATCTGGGATAATGAAAATTATAAGAAAAATGCAGTAAAAATTGCAGAAGATTTCAGGAAATGCACAGGTGCAAAAGGCGCTGCAGAGAAAATTTTAAAAGCATGTGAAGAAAAATAAAAAAGCACCTGCATAAGCAAGTGCTTTTTTTCTGGTGGAGGAGGGTGGATTCGGACCACCGAAGCGAAACGCAACAGATTTACAGTCTGCCCCCTTTGGCCACTCGGGAACTCCTCCATAAAAAATTGGAGCTGGTGATGGGACTCGAACCCGCGACCTGCTGATTACAAATCAGCTGCTCTACCAATTGAGCTACACCAGCTTACCAAGACGAGCCTTTTTCGACCCGCAATCGATATGATATCACAGGTCGAGGCTTTTGTCAACACTTTTTTGAAATTTTTTTGAAAAAAGTTAGAATTGTATTTTTTCTATGGTTTCAAGGCCCTTTTCAGCCACAGAAACTGTGTTTTTATGACAGGTAAAGAACAGTATCTGTCTCGCCTTTGCGTAATCCTTTAAGAATGTAAAGGCAGTTGCCTGACGGACATCGTCGTACTGGAGGAAAATGTCGTCAAGAACTAATGGAAGGGAGAATTCTCCTCCGATAAGCTCGCCGATTGCAAGACGGAGGGAAAGGTACGCCTGGTCAAGAGTTCCTGCGGAGAGGTTTGTGTATGGGATAATGCCCTTTTCTCCGCCAAAATCAATTTTAAGGCCGAAATCTTTGGATACAATTATGTTTCTTACAGGCTCTCCCGTAAACTTTTCAAAGATTTCACAGGTCTTTCTGTTTAGCTTGTCGCCGAATGTGGAATTGATTTCGTCCATTGAGGCGTTGAAAACTTCCTCAGCAGTTTTAAGTGCATCATAATAGGCAGTTTCACGAGCCAATTCAGCTTTGATTTCGTCAATTCTGTGAGATAAACTTGCTTCGCTTGTTACAGGAACAATAAGCTGTCGGCTCTTTTCCTCGATTACATTGTGGAGAGCCAAGGCTTTTTCGTTCAATCCTCGGATTTCCGAATTAACTGCATCAATATCAAGGGAAAGACCCTCTGTAATTTCAGCAATCTTCTTTTCCTCAAAAATCAGCTCCTCAAGAGAAAGGCTGATTTCAAAGGCCTTTCTTAAAGCTGTAAGGTTAGATGAAAGCTGGTCATATTTCTTAAGATTTTCTTCTGTTCTTATAAGGATGCTTTCTGCACTTTCAATGTTCTGCACAGGAATATAAAAATTTACAAGTGAAATATATTTTTCGCAAAGAAGATTGTATTTTTCTGTCTGTTCGTTGTAGGATTTAAGCTTGTCGGAATATATGAGGCTGTTTCTGTATAGGTTTTCAAGGTCGTCCTCTGTTTCACAGCCAAGTTCAGCCATTTTTTCTTTGTTGTCAGCGTTAATTTTTGTTAAATCAGCAGAGTATTCCGAAAGGAGCCTTGTAAAGTCTGTGTTTTTATCGGCTGAAATCCCATATTCAGCAAGTGAGTCAATTTTAGAAAGATATAAACTGTCATCAGCCCTTTTCGGAAGAGAAAGAATTATAAGAAGAAATCCCGCAAATATACCCCAGAAAATGTGCTTTACAAATAATCCTGCAACTAAAAATATAAGTGCAGTTGCAATTCCCGAGATAAATAACGGCAAAGATATTCCGCTCTTTTTCGGAGAAAGCTGGATAATTTCATCAAGCCTTTCTTTAATGTCTTTGAGCCTGTTTTCCTTATCAAAATCGTTTTTCAAAGCTTCGTAATTTTCCCCGTCAACTGTTTTTTCAGGGGTTTCAGGCATCTGTGGAGTTGACGCTGAAATCTGATTTTTAAGGGTTTTTCCCTCTTCTACAAGATTTCTGAGGTCGTCAACCCCAAAACTGTCGGTAACAATAACATTTTTAACGGAAAGGAGCTCTTTTTCCTTTTCGATAATTTCGCCTATTGCTTTTCCTTTTTTGATAAGTTCTGCTTTTTTAAGCTGTTCGTTTAATTCTTTGATTTTTTCCTGACAGCTGTCATAATTTTTCTTATCTTGCTCAAGATTAGCATAAAGCTCCTGCTGTGAGGCGGAAGTGTTTATAATTTCCTGACGCTGATTTATAAGATTTTCAAGCTCAGCTTTAAGTTCAGGGATAAGTCCCTTTTTTTCGCTTTTGGAAATAAGCTTTTCCTTTGCTGAAACAAGATTTTTAAGGACCTGCGCCCCTGAAATTCCCTCATCTCCGCTGGAAATTATGTTAGACAGCTTTTCCATAAGGTCGGCGCCTGCCTCTTCGCCCTGGAATCCGCCAAGCTTTCCCGCGTAGGCGCTCTTTAAGAAGCCCATGGCGTCAATGCCGAAAAAGTGCTTTCCTATTTCTTCGTTTGGCCCAAGCGGAATAACACTTCCTGTTGATAAATCAGTAAGTGTTGTCTTGTCAGTTTTAAAACTTTTTTTGAAGTTTTTTTCAATAAGATAAGAGGTTTCCCCTACCTGAATTTCCATAGCTCCGCTCATAGTACTGCCGTCAAGTGGCAGATATTTGTTTCGGATATCCTTTTTTAAATCGCCGTAGAGCATAAGGAGGATAAATGCCATAATGGTAGATTTACCGCCCTCGTTTTTGCTGTAGATAATGTTGTGAGCCTCTGAAAAATCCAGTGAAAAGTTTTTGAATTTCCCGAAAGAAGTAAGAGTTACGTTTTTAATTTTCATAATCCACCTCCGAAGAAAAGGCTTTAAGCCCTAATTTCAGGGCATTTATGTTTGTTTCAGAGCTGTCCTCGCGGATTTTATCCAGCATATTTTTAACAAAAAAGCCCTTGAGAGATTTTTCTTCTGCAATTCTTTCTATATCCTCCATAGACAGAGTTGTTCTGTCCTCAAACTTTATAAGGTGAACCTGTGATGAGAGAATTGCAGAAAGGGAGTCGGTGTTAAGACTGAAATCAGATGCAATTTCTCCCTTTAAGATTATCTTGCAGAAGTGGTCTTGCTCAAGATACGGAGAAATTTTCTGTGAAACCTCCTGAAGATTTGTTAAACCTGTAATGTCAACAGCAATTTCTCTGAATTCTCTGCCACAGATTTTCATAAATTCAAGGTTGCATTTTCCTATATCAACAGCTCCGTGATATACGCCTTTTTCTCCTGTTTCGTCAAAGCCCTGCCCCTGTGGACAGCCAGGGTAGGCGTAGAAAGTATTGCCCTCTTTCAGAATGTCACTACGCTTGTGGATGTGTCCCAGTGCCACATAGTCCATTTTTGATGAAGCAAGAGCGTTTAATGAAATAGGATTGTAGTTCCCTGAAACGCCGATATCCCCGTGGATTACGCAGATGTTAATCATATCTTCTTCTGCCTCAGGTGAAAATAATGTTTCAGGCTCGTAAATATTTGAAAAACCTGCACCGTGAATACAGGTATTTTTCTCACGAATGATAACTTTCTCCATGGCCCCTGTAAATAGAATTACATTTTCAGGCCATTTTGAATTGTAAGGCGACTGACCGCTGAAATAATCGTGGTTACCGCTGCAAATAACAACTGTAGCGGGAGTTTCCGAAAGCTTTGCCTTGATAATTTCCACAGTTTCACGGTCTGCAACAGGGTTGTCAAACAAATCTCCTGAAACAAGGAGAAAATCGTAGTCTTTGGAAATATCGATTATGCGCAAAAATGCAGATAAAACCTCGTTTTTCATTTTCGGATTTGCGCCGAGATGAACGTCGGCACAGTGGATTATTTTAACGCTCATATTTTTCACCTCACTATTATTTTAACATTTTGATTAAAAAAATCAACTGAAAGTGGACAATTTATTTTTTTTGTGATAAAATATAGGAAGTATAAAAGAAAGGGGAAGTGAAAATGCGTGTACTTATGGCAACCATGCAGCTCGGTATTGGCGGTGCTGAAACACATATAGTTGAACTTTCCAAGGCTCTTAAAAAGCGTGGGATAGAGGTTTTTGTAGCCTCCCAGGGCGGAGAATATGTAAGCGAGCTTGAAACTGCAGGAATAAAGCATTTTAAGCTTCCGCTTAACAAAAAAACAATCCCTGCCATGAGAAAATCTCTTAAGGGACTTAAGGAAATAATTGAAGAATATAAGATTGACGTAGTTCACTCCCATGCGAGAATTCCGGGATTTATTCTTGCGAATTTGAGAAAGAGTGTAAATTTCCGCCTTGTATCCACAGCCCATTGGGTTTTCAAGGCAGGTTTCCCATATAATTATCTTACAAACTGGGGGGACAGAAGCCTTTCTGTCAGCGACGATATAAAGAAATATCTTATGGATAATTATGGGATAGATGAGGAAAATATAAGAATAACCATAAACGGAATTGATACAGAAAAATTTTCAAAGGACACAGACTTTTCCGATATAAAAAATGAATTCGGACTTAAAGATGGAAAAAGAATTGTTTATGTAAGCCGAATGGATGAGGACAGAAGCCTTGCAGTGAAAAGACTTATTGAATGTGCAGGGGATATAAAAAAGGAATTTCCTGATATTGAAATAGTCATAGTTGGCGGAGGAAATGACCTTGAAAATGTAAGAGCTATGGCTGAAAAAGAAAACGCCATGGCAGGAGAAAATTATATTAAAATAACAGGCGGAAGAACTGATATAAATAAGTTTGTAGCATCAGGGGATATTTTTGTGGGCGTAAGCCGAGCTGCCCTTGAGGCTATGGCTGCTGAAAAGCCTTGCATAATCGCAGGTAACGAGGGCTACATCGGAATTTTTGATGAGGACAAGCTTGAAATTTCAAGGCTCACAAATTTCTGCTGTCGAGGTTGCGGAGAAACTACAGCTGAAAAGCTTAAAGAGGATGTAATAAAACTCCTTAGGAACGAAGATAAAGAGACTCTTGGCAGATACGGCAAGGAAGTTGTTGAAAAATATTATTCAGTTGAAACAATGGCTGATGATGCCCTGAAAATGTATGTTTCAGTGATAAAAGGCACAAAAATAAACGAGGTAAAAGCTGAGGAATTTGCTGACATTGACAGGTTTACAGTTACTCATACAAAGAAAAAAGATGTGCTTATTTCAGGCTATTACGGATATAAAAACAGCGGTGACGATTCCGTTCTTAAGGGAATTGTAGAGGGACTTAAGAGAAGCTATCCGACAGTTGATATAACTGTTCTCTCCCGTGCTCCAAAGGAAACCAGGGAGATTTACGGAGTTGAAGCCATAAGCAGATTTGACTTTGTAAAGATTTATAAGGCAATGAAGAATACAAAGCTGTTTATAAGTGGCGGAGGAAGTCTGCTTCAGGACGTAACAAGCCGAAAATCCCTTTTTTATTATTCAGTTCTTATAAATATGGCTAAAAAAAGCGGAGCTAAAACAATGGTTTACGCTAACGGTATCGGCCCTGTGAACTATGAAAGCAGTAAGAAAAGAACTAAGGAGGCTCTTGAGGGAGTGGACGCAATCACTCTCCGTGAAAATTCCTCTTTTGATGAGCTTAAAAACCTTAACTTAAGTCTTGATAATGTGTCGGTGACAGCAGACCCTGTATTTCTTCTTGAACCACAGACTGAAACAGAAGAAAAACTTAAATCTGTGGGACTTGAGGATAAAAAGTTCTTCTGTATTTCCGTGAGGGACTGGAAAAAGCTCCCTGTGGATTTTACGGAGAGAATTGCTGAATTTGCAAATAAAATTTCGGAGAGGTACGGACTTGTGCCTGTGTTTATACCAATGCAGGTTTCCGTTGATGGAGAGCTGACAAAGAAAATTATGAGCAAAGTAAAGGGGCAGAAGGCAGTTATACTGTCCTCCTGCGGACCCGAAATGCTTATGGGAATTTTGAAAAAAGCAGAGTTCGTTCTCGGTATGCGACTACATATTTTGATATATTCGGCTAAAGCGGGAACTCCTGTTATCGGCCTTGATTATGACCCGAAGGTAAGGGCAACAATGGAATATCTTGGACAGGATTATATTGAAAATGTAGAAGAAACAGATGTAGAAAGGCTTGAACTTTTTGCAGAAAAGGTTATGGAAAACACAGCTGACATAAGACAAAACCTTATGGAAAACAGCGAGAAATTCGTAGCTCTGGCAGAGAAAAACACAGAGATTGCAATAAAACTTTTAAGGGAGTAGAGAATATGACAAGGATAAATATTATTTCAGGCTTTTTAGGAGCAGGCAAAACAACTTTTATTAAGAAACTTCTTACAGAGGTTTATACTGATGAACAGGTTGTTTTAATTGAAAACGAATTTGGAGAAATCGGAATTGACAGCGGTTTCTTAAAGGACGCAGGAATTGAAATAAAGGAAATGAATTCAGGCTGTATCTGTTGTTCTCTCGTTGGGGATTTCAGCAAGTCTTTAATGGAAATCCTTGAAAAATTCAATCCCGACAGAATTATTATCGAGCCAACAGGTGTTGGAAAGCTTTCTGATGTTGTAGAGGCAGTAAAAAATGTTGAGGCAGACCTTGAAATTGATACCTGTATCACAGTTTGCGATGCAACAAAGTGCAAGATGTATATGAAAAATTTTGGCGAGTTTTATAATAATCAGGTAAAGTCAGCTGGTTGTATTCTTTTAAGCCGAATGGATAAGATTGACGAGGAAAAGCTTCATAGCTGTATTGAAATGCTGAGAGAGGTTAACCCTGACTGTGCTATTATTACAACTCCACTTGATAAACTTACAAAGGCAGATATTTTAAGTGCCTTTGCCCATGAGGATATTTTAGAAAGTCTTGAGCAAGATTGTCACCACCATCATCACGATGAAGACTGCGACTGCGGTTGCCATGACCACGAACATCACCACCATCATCACGATGAAGATTGCGACTGCGGATGCCATGACCATGAACACCACCATCATCACCACGATGAAGATTGCGACTGCGGATGCCATGACCATGAACATCATCACCATCACCACCATGCAGACGAAGCCTTTACTTCCTGGGGCGTGGAAACACCTGTGAAGTTTGGAAAGGAAAAAATTGAGAAAATTCTCTCTGCAATTGGCAACGGTGATTACGGCACAATTTTAAGAGCAAAGGGCATGGTTTCAGGTGAAGACGGAGAATGGATTTATTTTGATATGGTGCCTGAAGAATACGAAATCCGTCAGGGCAGCCCACAGTACACAGGAAAAATCTGCGTAATCGGTGCTGAACTTAAAGAAGACAAGCTTAAGGAATTATTCGGAGTATAAGGAGGCGGACAAAATGTTCGGAAAGAACCCTGTTCCCGTATTTATAATAAACGGCTTTTTAGAGGCAGGAAAATCAACTTTTATAAATGAAGCAATCCTCTCTGACCCTGATGTGCAGAAGTCAAAGACCTTGTGCCTTGTGTGTGAAGAGGGAGAGGTTGAGTATAAGGAAGCTAAAAATTTAACAGTTATTTATGTTGAAAACAAAGAGGATATGACTGAAGAATTTTTAGCAGGCTTAAAGAAAAAGTACAATCCCGACAGAGTTATAATAGAGTTTAACGGAATGTGGGGAATGGATACATTTTTCGATTTGAAAATCCCTGCACCATGGCGATATGCAGAGGCAATGACAATTATAGACGGTTCAACCTTTGATACCTACTATAATAATATGAGAAGTATCTTTACAGATATGTTCAAAAGCTCTGTATCAGTAATGGTTAACCGATGTGACAGAGAAAAGACAGCCTTTGCAGAGATAAGAAGAAACATAAGGGCTGTAAATCCAAGAATTGAGGTTATGTTCACAGACGAAAAGGGTATGATTGATATGATTTTCGAGGACGAACTGCCATACAGCTTAGATGACGAAGTCCTTGAGCTTAAGAATGATAACGAATACCTTATCTGGTATATGGATATGATGGATAACGCCGACAGATATAAGGGCAAAACCGTTATCTTTGAGGGACTTGCTGCCAAGCCAAAGGGCTTCCGCCCAGACTATTTCGTTCCGGGCAGACAGATTATGACCTGCTGTGAGGACGATATGTCCTTCCTTGGTTATGTTTGTAACTGGGAGGGCGCAAAGGAATTAAAGGACTACGATAAAATTAAGGTAACAGCCAAAATTGACAACAGATTTTGCTCTGAATACGGAGAAAAAGGCCCTGTTCTTTATGCAGAAAAAGTTGAAAAGTTATAAAAATAACCCGTAATACGAAAAGTATTACGGGCTTTTTTTAATTCAGCTTCGAACTGTGATTTGAGGCACGGTTAAGCTTGCCCTCAAATTTTTTGATTGTAACTGTGTAGCCGTCTTTTGTATAGTCAAAGTTTACGGAAATGATTTTCCCTGAATCTTTGCTTTCCATAGCAATCTCCGATGTGCCCTTTTCAGTATTCTCTAAAGCACGGGTAACAATTCCTCCACAGTTTTCAATAAGATAATTCATATATTCATAGATGTCTGTGTTGCCGTCTTCACTGCCTGAATAAACAAGAATTTTCTGGGTTGGATTTTCCTCGTTATCCATTTCATAGGATTCTAAAGTGCGGTCACCTACAACGTAAGTAATTGAGGGAAAGGAATCTGCGCCCATATCGTAGGTGTCAGGGGCTTTCTTTCCACAGCCTGTAAAGATAATGCAAAGGGATAATATTAAAGATAAAATAATGGTTTTTTTCATTGTCACTCCTCCTTGATACAATATATTCGGAGGAGATATAATTATGCTTTAATATCCGAGAGCACCCTCTAAAGATTCGTCATTTTCAATCCATTCTGATACATTAACAACAGTATATTTGTCAGGAGTATTGCGGATAATAACCTTTTCGATGCCTGCGTTTATAATCATGCGCTTGCACATAGCACAGCTTGAAGCAGACTCCACAAGCTCCTTTGTTTTAGCGTCACGGCCGACAAGATAGAGGGTTGAGCCAATCATATCACGGCGTGATGCTGAAATAATACAGTTTGCCTCTGCGTGAACTGAACGGCAGAGCTCATAGCGTTCCCCACGTGGAATAGAGAGTTTTTCACGAAGACAGAAACCTAAGTCACTGCAGTTTTTTCTGCCTCTTGGCGCACCTGTATAGCCTGTGGACACAATCTCGTCGTTTTTAACAATAATTGCACCGAAATTTCGTCTTAAACAGGTTCCTCTTTCAATAACAGTTTCAGCAATATCAAGATAATAATTATTTTTATCTACTCTTTTCATAATAATTTCCATAGCCTTTCTGTGGAAAAATCAATTATTTTATATAATTATACAATAAAATAACTTTTTTTGCAATAGGAATTGACTTTAACGTTGCGTAAAGTTACAATATAATTGGAGGAAGATTATGAAGATTTATGATAGTTTTTCGGAAAATGATACAAGAGAAATAGCGAAAGAGTTATCGAGGCAACTGAAAGAGGGGGATGTTATTGCCCTTGCAGGTGAACTTGGTGCCGGTAAAACAGCCTTTGTTAAGGGTCTTCACAGTGCTCTTGACTGTGACGGAGAGGTTACAAGCCCTACTTTTACCCTGGTTAATCAGTATGACGGAGAAAAAACTCTTTATCATTTTGATGTTTACCGTTTAGAAAATATAAGTATAGATGATTGCGACTGGATTGACGATTATATTTTCGGGGACGGAATCTGCATAATTGAATGGGCAGACAATATTAAGGATATTCTGCCTGAGGAACATATAAGAATTGAAATAAGAAAGGATTACTCCAAGGGAGAATCCTACAGGGAGATAAAAATATGTTAGTTTTCGGAATTGATACCTGTTGTGCCTCGGCAACAGCAGGGGTGGTATCTGAAGAAAAATTGGTGCTTCAGACTGTGGTGTGCAACAAGAAAACCCATTCACAGAAAATGATGCCACAGATTGTGAATATGCTTGAAAACGGTAATATAGCTCTTGAGGAAATTGACGCCTTTGCAGCTGCCGTTGGCCCCGGCTCTTTTACGGGAGTCAGAATCGGCGTGGCTACTGTAAAGGGCTTTGCACAGGCCTTAAATAAGCCTTGCGTTGCAGTTTCAACTTTAGAGGCCTTAGCCCTTGGCTGTGCAAATTTTGAGGGGATAATCTGCCCCATACTTGATGCAAGACGAGGTCAGGTCTATAACGCCAAATTTAAGGGAAGAGAAAGACTTTGCGAAGACAGAGCCTTGTCGTTAGATGAGCTTTTAGAGGAACTTAAGGGCGAAAAGGTTATATTTATGGGGGACGGAGTTTTCGTCCACAGAGAAAAAATAGTTGAAGTTTTAGGAAATGATGCCCATTTTGCACCGAAAATCCTCCTTATGAATTTAGGTGGAGCAGTGGCAGAAATAGGCATGGAAAAGCTGTTAAAAGGCGAGACAACAGAGTATAAAGATTTAGTTCCAAGCTATGTAAGACTTTCACAGGCAGAACAGACTGCACAGGAGGAAAGCCTATGAAGAGAATAATTTCTTTAATTTTAGTTTTTGTGATTGCATTTTCTACGGTAAGCGTTTTTGCAAGTCCAATTGAATACGGACAGGCTGGAATTTTAATTGATAAAAAGACAGGGAATATCCTCTGGGAAAAGAATTCCACAAAGAAAATGTACCCTGCAAGTACCACAAAGATTATGACAGCAATGGTGATTTTGGACGCTGTTGACACAGGGGAAATCACTTTGGAGGATACCCTTACATACACCTATGAGCTTCAGGAAAGATTAGACCTTGACGGTACTCATATTGAGCTTAAGGTCGGAGAGGAAATGACAGTCTTAAGGCTTCTCGAGGGATTGCTTGTTGCATCAGGAAATGACTGTGCAATGCTCCTTTCTACAATTTTCAGCGGTAACGAAGCAGAGTTCATTAAACGAATGAACGATAAGGCGGCGGCTTTAGGTCTTACAGGCACGCATTTTACAAACCCATCGGGACTTCCTGATAAAAATCATTACACAACAGCCCGTGATTTAGCAAAACTTGCATATCACGCGATGAAGAATAAAACCTTTGCAAAAATCGTGGGAATGCCTGAACTTTATACGGACCCCACAAATAAGACTGAAAAGCAGAGATATTTTATAAACACAAATAATCTTATGTCTTATAAAAGATTTTCCCAGTATTATTACCCAAAAGCAACGGGAATAAAAACAGGCTACACAGACGACGCGGGAGCGTGTTTAGTTGCATCTGCCAAGGACGGAGACAGGGAGCTTATCGCTGTAATCTTAAAGGCAGGCCACTCGGGAGAATCCCATATTGACGCGAAAAACCTCCTGGAATATGGTTTTAAAAATTATTCTTCGGTGAAAATTGCCTCCGAGGGAGAGGTTTTTGACGAGATTGCTTTAAGGTATGCAAGTGACGGCACAGACCACGTTATGGCTGTGGCAGAGAGCAATTTCTATGGACTTTTGCCAAATGGTGTAAATGCCTCAAAGGTTGAAAAAACAGTTTCCTTTGATAAGGAATATGTGAGAGCGCCAATAAAGGCGGGAGATAAGGTTGGGAGCGTAACCTTTACCTATAACGGAAATGTTTTAGGAAAGATAAACCTTGTTTCTGACTCCACAGTCAAAGGAAAATTCTATCGTCATATTTTGATTGCAAGGGACTATATCTGGAGCTTTTTAATAGTGAAGATAATAGTTTACGGAGCACTTTTGTGGCTTGTTTTATACATAGCATATTTCATCTATGCAGTAAATCAGGCAATAAAACGCAAGAAAGAAAGAGAACGTCGCAGAAGACGTGAAGAATAAAAAACACCCCGAAGGGGGTGTTTTCTTTATGTGCACCATATTTTAAACATCTTAAGAAACAGCGTTGAAAAGCCAATCCTCGGCACATCTTCTCCTGCAACAAGCTTCCGTCGTGCAAGCTCCTGAGCGTCGAGAGTGAAGATAATTTCTCCGATTTCCTCGCCTTTTTTGAGGGGCGCACCCAATTTTTCAGGCAGGGAAATTTCGTACTGGATTTTGTCCTGATTTCCTTTTTTGACAATAAAATTCATATCAGGTGCGGAAACTGTCACGGTAGCCGATTTTCCTCCCACAACAGGGATTTCAGGAAAGGTAAGACCTAAAGTTTCTGCCGACACAATGGAATAGTTTGCAAAGCCGTAGTCTAAAAGACGGCTGGCGGAGTTAAAACGGTCTTTTGTGGTAGGTGCCCCCAAAACAACAGCTACAAGTTGCATATTGTTTCGTTTTGCAGAGGCTGACAGACAGTATTTTGCCACGGAAGTTGACCCTGTTTTAAGGCCTGTTGCTCCGTCGTAGAAACGGATAAGCTTGTTGGTGTTGGAGAGACCAAACTCTCCGTTTCTGAGGGAATCCATCCAGATTGTAGTAAATTTTGTTACGTCGGGATATTTTAAAAGCTCGCAGGAAATAAGGGCAACATCCCTTGCTGTGCTGTAGTGCTCCTCGGTTTCGTCAAGGCCGTTGCAGTTTATAAAATGAGTGTTTTTAGCGCCGATTGATAAGGCTTTTTCGTTCATTTTTTCCACAAATGCCGACTCTGTCCCTGAAATAAATTCAGCCATAGCCACCGAGGCGTCGTTGCCCGAGGCTACTGCAATAGCCTTTACCATATCTTCAACCGTCATCTGCTCTCCTGTTTCCAAAAAGACCTGTGAACCGCCCATGGAGGAGGCGTATTCAGAGGTGGTTACCATATCGGTGTATTTGATTTTGCCCTGTGCCAGAGCCTCCATTATAAGAAGAAGTGTCATGGTTTTTGTAACAGATGCAATATGCATTTTTTCGTCGGCGTTAAGCTCATAGAGTACCTGACCGGAGGATTGCTCCATGAGGATTGCAGAGGGTGCAGACACAATCTCCGCAGACACGTCTGTATCAACCTGCATTGAGAGATTTGCAAAGCAAGTCCCCGAAAGTATAGAAAATATTAAAAAAAGACATAAAAATTTCCGCATAAAAAGACCCCTTTCATAAGGAATCTTTATGCGGAAAAACTTTGTCCTATTCTTTAATCAGTAAATTCAATGTTGTCAAGCTGTGCCTTAAGGCTTGCACGGAAATTTTTTATGTATTCTTCGCGGAGCGCTTTCTGCTCAGCCTTTTCACTTTCTGTAAGTCCTTCTTCTCTTGCCTTTTTGGCGAGAAAATTTATTCTGTCAAGTTTACTCTGTTCCATATTTCAAATCCTCTGTGGTGTTATTTTTGATTTTTTCAAGGTAAGTTTTTGCCTCGGTTTTAGCAAGGCCAACACTTAAATTTTTATAGTTGCCACATTCAATTTCGCTGTTTCCGGGCATCTCGCCGTTGTACTCTGAAATGTCAGAAAGAATTTTCTTGATAATCTCAAGAACAACCTCGTCGTCAGCGTTTCTTATAAGAAGATAAAAGCCTGTCTGACAGCCCATAGGCCCAAAATAGATAACATCCTTTGAAATTTCGGAGTTTCTGACAAAGGTTGCAAAAAGATGCTCGAGAGAGTGCATAGTGGCGTTGTCCATAAGACAGTCTGTGTTTGGTTTTCTTGTGCGGAGGTCGTAGGTTGTGATGTCTCCGTCAATTCTGGAAATGTAAACTCCCTCGTTTATAAAACGGTGGTCAACATTAAAACTTGCAATCCTCTCCATTATTCAATCCTTATCCTTTCGATAATTTCTTCTACAAGATAGTCGAATTTGTCTGCAATCATTTCCCCGATTTTGTTTACTTCGTTGTGGTCAATAGCCTCGTTGTTCACGCCCGCAGCCATATTTGTAATGCAGGAAATGGCAAGCACTTTCATGCCTGTGTAGGCTGCCACAATAACTTCAGGAACAGTTGACATGCCAACAAGGTCGGCTCCGACTCTGTAAAGCATACGGATTTCAGCAGGAGTTTCAAACTGCGGACCGCCCATAAAGGCGTAAACGCCCTCGTCTAAGGAAATGTCCATACCGAAAGCTACTTCCTTTGCAACTTCAATAAGCTCAGGGGTGTATGCACGGGACATATCGTTAAAGCGTTCGCCAAATTCCGAGTCTAAAACCCCACGGAGCGGACTGTCGGGAGTAAGCTTAATGTGGTCAGTTATAACACAGAAATCCCCTGGGGAGAGTTCCTCGTTAATTGCTCCTGCAGCGTTGGTTAAAATGAGGTTTTTAATTCCCATAGCACGGAAAACCCATATAGGAAAAGAAATTTCCTCCATCGAATAACCCTCGTAGTAGTGGAATCTGCCCTGCATAACCATAACGTATTTTTCACGGAGCTTGCCGAAAACCAAAACGCTTTCGTGTCCCTCAACGGAACAGGTTGAAAACCCGGGAATTTCTGAATATGGGATTTCAATTTTTTCCTCAATTTTTTCTGCAAATGCACCAAGCCCACTGCCTAAAACAACGGCAATACTTGGAATAATTTTAATCTGATTAGTGATATACTCCGCACTCTCGCGGATTTTATTAAAGTCCATATTATCCTCCGATTTTTAATGTAACTCCATATTTTTCCTTAAAATATATGTAGTTGCACTTTTTATGTCCGATTATTTTTGAAACCTCGCTGGGATTGGAGTTTATAACAAGCTCACAATCCTTGAGGCCATCCTTAATAATGTTATTTTCAATTTTATTCCGCCAGATGCGGTTTTCCACAAGCTCCCCAAAAGCGGGATGATAAGGCCCTGCAATAACTGTGTCCGAATTCAGCCCCTCTTCGCTGTGAAGTCCGATTCTTAAAACAGTAATATTATTTTCTCTGAATTTCGAGAGAATTGTGGCTGAAACCGCGACAGCAGTTTCCATATCGTAAGGCACATAATCCCCTGATAAATAAAACTTCTCAAGGACAGTCCCCTTAAGCGTAAGTGTTGGGTAAATCCTTGTGGAGTCAGGCTTTAAAGCGATTATATCCTCAGCGGTTTTAATATCTTTTTCAGGGCTTGAGCCATACATTCCAACCATCATCTGAAGTCCAAGGCGGATTCCATAGCTTTTGATAAGCTTTGAGGCTGAAACTGTGTGAGAAAAAAGATGCCCGCGGTTGTTAAGGGTTAAAACCGTATCATCGGAGCTTTGTGCTCCAAGCTCAATTTCGGTTACGTTGTATTTTTTAAGTAAGGTTAAAATTTCCTCATTTATGGCGTCAGGCCTTGTGGAAACTCTTATTCCACAGATTTTTCCCGAAAACTTTTCAGCAACTTTCAAAAAGTTTTCCTGTAAATCTATAGGAATTGCAGTAAAACTGCCTCCGAAAAAGGCAATTTCCACCATAGAATCCTTGTCTGAAATTGTAGAAAAAAAGGTTTCTATGCGATTTTCAATATATTCAGGAGTAATTTCTGTGTCAACCCCGGTAATTTTGCGCTGGTTACAGAATGCGCAATCGTGGGGACAGCCTAAATGAGGAATAAAAATGGGAAGATTATACTTTCTCATCTTAAATCCCCGAGGGCGCGTTTTGCAGCGTCCTGTTCAGCTTTTTTAAGGCTTGTTCCTGTGCCCTGCGCAAGAGGAGTTTCGTTGTGCATAGCTTCAACCGTAAAGGTTGGAGCGTGGTCAGGCCCGTCCTGACTTATAAGACGATAGGTTACGGTTCCCCGTTCCTTTTCTTTCTTTTGAAAATAGTCCTGAAGCTCGGATTTGTAGTCCATAAGGTCTTTTGCCTTAACAGTTTCAAATTCCTTGCCATACTGGTCTAAAATCCATTTTTTAGCACAGTCAAAACCGCCGTCTAAATAGATTGCACCAATCAGAGCCTCGAAACAGTCGGCGATAATTGATGCTTTAAGGTTGCCCTTGCATTTAACTTCAGTTTTAGCAAAACGCATCCTGTTTCCAAGGTCAAGCTTTGTGCCAAGTCTGTGGAGAGACTGTTCGCACACAAGATACGCCCTCATTTTTGTAAGGTCGCCTTCAGCACGGTCAGGATAAAGCTCAAAAAGCTTTTCCCCCACAATGAAATCCAAAAGCCCATCGCCTATAAATTCAAGGCGCTGGTTGCTTTCCACATTATTTTCCTTTGCATAGGAAATATGAGTAAAAGCACAATCATATAGTTTTTTGTTTTTAAAATTGTAACCGATTTCCATAATATTCCTCTAAAAAAGAAAGACGGAAAAAATCCGTCTTAGCCTTCAATAGCGTTTTCAATGTATTCTATTGCGTCTTTAACAGTCTTAATGTTTTCGCTTTCTTCTTCGTCGAGATCAATACCAAATTCTTCTTCTAAAGCGATAAGAATTTCGAGAAGGGCAAGAGAGTCAGCGTGCAAATCAGTTGTAAAGTTTGATGTTTCAAGAATTGAATCTTCTTCAATGTCAAGCTGTTCTGCAACTGTTTTCTTGATTTTTTCAAAAATTTCGTTGTTCATAAAAACCTCCGATGAAAAATTTATTTGACGGATAAATCATACCATATTGATACAATTTCGTCAATAGTTTATTTAAAAGTAAGAAGGTCCCAGCTCTTAGCCACATAGTCGATTCCTGACACAAGAGTGAGAATTACGTTGAGATATACAAGTATTTCCTCGAAAATCAGGATAAATGCGCTGTAAGCAAAGGAAGTTGGAAGAACTCTTATAAGTAGAAATAGAATAATTGTAACCATCTGGAGAATAGTTTTAGATTTTCCCCACCAGCTTGCAGCAATAACCTTATCATTTGTCAAAGCAAGCTGTCTTATACCTGTTATAATAAGTTCTCTTGAAATAATTAAAATTACAGCCCATGCAGGGAAGTATGAAAGTTCGATAAAGCAGATAAAAGCTGAAAGTGTGAGGATTTTGTCTGCAAGAGGGTCCATAAGCTTTCCAAAGGTTGTAACTTCGTTGTTTTTTCTTGCAAGGTAGCCGTCAAGCCAGTCTGTGGCTGAGGCAACTACAAAGATTAAAAGTGCCATAATGCCTGAAAAAGTTCCCTCAAGCATAAGGAATGCAACAAAAAACGGGATTAAAATAACCCTGATAAGAGTAAGTTTATTAGGTGTGTTCATTATATTTCCTCCCCGAATAAATCATATTCTAAACTTTCATTTATTAAAACAGAAACAAGGTCGCCCTCGTTTAATTTGTTCTCAGACTTAAAGAAAACCTTTCCGTCAATGTCAATGGAGTCGCCGTAGGTTCGACCGAAATAGCTTTTGATTATCTCATCTCTGCCTTCCACTAAAACCTCGAGGGTCTGTCCTATTTTCTTTCGATTTAATTCTTCGGAAATTTCCGCCTGAAGAAGCATAACTCCTTCCTGACGGGCAATTTTTTCTTCCTCGTCAACCTGATTGTCGAGTTTTGCGGCAGGTGTGCCCTCCTCCTGTGAGTAGGCGAAAACCCCAAGTCTGTCAAACTTTGCATATTTCACAAATTCTAAAAGGTCCTCAAAATCCTCTTCAGTTTCCCCTGGGAAGCCTGTAATTAAGGATGTACGGATAATTGCGTCAGGAATTTCAGTTCTTATAAGCTCAAGCATCTTAACAAGCTGCTCATGGTTAGTTCTTCTGCCCATTCGCTTTAAGATTTTGTCGCTGGAGTGCTGAATGGGAATATCGAAATAGTTACATATCTTTTCTTCTTCTTTAAAGGTGCGGACAAGCTCTTCATTTACAAGTTCAGGATAGCAGTAATGCACTCTTACCCATTTCAGCTTTTCGATTTTACAAAGCTCACGAAGTAACTCTGAAAGCTTGTATTCTCCGTAAATGTCCATGCCGTAGCGTGTTGTGTCCTGTGCAATAACGATAAGCTCTTTTGCTCCGTCCTCTGCAAGTTTTTCCGCCTCAGCTACAATGTCCTCGATTTTACGGCTTCTGTATTTCCCGCGGATTGACGGAATTGCACAGTAGGTGCACTTGTTGTCACAACCGTCGGCAATTTTTATGTAGGCTGTGTAAGATGGAGTTGTAACCATACGAGGAAGTCCCTCGATATTTATTTCCTCTCCGTCACAAAGTACAACCTTTTCCTCGCAGAGATTTTCGATAACCTCTGCAATTTTATGGAAATCGTTTGTGCCCACAACGGCGTCAACCTCAGGAATTTCAGAGAGGATATCCTCTTTGTAGCGCTGTGCCATACAGCCTGTAACTATAAGCTTTTTATGGCTGTCCTTCTTTTTCTGGGAGATAAGCTCGAAGATACAGTCTAAAGACTCGCGGATGGCTGATTCAATAAATGCACAGGTGTTAACCACCATAACATCAGCGTCTTCTTCGTTCTCCATAATTTCCCAACCTTTTTCGTTGATGATACCAAGCATCTGCTCGGCGTCAACGAGGTTTTTGGAACAACCTAAAGATGCCAGTGAAATTTTCAAAATTCGTCACTCCAGTTTGCCCTGATTTCAAGTTCTTCAAGGCATTTTTTTATTTCAGAGGCAGAGTAGCCTCTTCGGATAAGATGTGCCTTTACCTTTTCAAACTCCTTTGGAGAAAGGCTTTTGTTTTCTCCAAAACGGATTCTTGCGTATTCAAGAAGAGGAGAGGCTGTGTCAAAATTGTTTTCTGATACAACCCTGTCCACAATATCCCCTTTTATTCCCTTTTGGAAAAGCTCCTGCTTTACACGGAATAATCCCTTTGACTTTAAGGTGATATTGTCGTGGAGATACGCAAAGGCATAGTCATAGTCGTTTATAATTCCATTGTCTTCCATAGAGGTGATTGCCTCAAGGATAATTTCTTCAGGATAATTTTTGTTTTTAAGCTTATCCGAAAGCTCCTTTTTTGTATACATTCTGTTGGAAAGACAGTATAAAATATAATTCTTTGCAGAATTTAAGTCAAGGTTTTTCATTATTTCTTCTTTGCAGGCTTAGGAATTGCGTTTACGCCATCATCCTCAGGCTTCTGTGGAGTTGAAAGACCTGCAGTTTCCCTGATTTTGTTCTCGATTTCGAGGCAAAGCTCTGTATTTTCAGCAAGAAGTGCCTTAACAGCCTCTCTGCCCTGACCTAACTTATCGCCGTTGTAGGAGAACCATGCGCCTGATTTCTGAATGATATCCAAATCTACGCCAACGTCAATAATATTGCCCTCTTTTGAGATGCCTTCGCCGTACATAATATCGAATTCAGCTTCTTTGAAAGGAGGAGCAACCTTATTCTTAACAACCTTAACTCTTGTGCGGTTACCTGTCATCTGTCCGTCGCTCTTTAATGTTTCAATACGTCTTACGTCAAGACGAACTGATGCATAGAACTTAAGAGCACGTCCGCCAGGTGTAGTTTCAGGGTTGCCGAAAAGAACGCCAACCTTTTCACGAAGCTGGTTGATGAAGATTGCAGTTGTGTTTGATTTAGCGATAACACCTGCAAGCTTACGAAGTGCCTGTGACATAAGTCTTGCCTGAAGACCTACGTGGGAGTCCCCCATAAGACCTTCGATTTCCTGCTTTGGAACGAGAGCCGCAACAGAGTCGATTACGATAACGTCGATAGCACCTGAACGAACAAGCTGTTCTGTGATTTCAAGGGCCTGTTCCCCTGTATCAGGCTGTGAAACGATAAGATTGTCTATATCTACCCCAAGCTTTTCTGCATAAACAGGGTCTAAGGCGTGTTCGGCGTCGATGAACGCAGCCTCCCCGCCGAGCTTCTGTACTTCAGCAGCCACGTGGAGTGCAACTGTGGTTTTACCTGAGGATTCAGGTCCGTAAATTTCAATAATTCTGCCTCGTGGAATACCGCCGATTCCAAGGGCAATATCAAGGGATAAAGCGCCTGTAGGGATAGCCTCTACATCAACATGAGTTTTTTCACCAAGTCGCATAACTGCCCCTGCGCCGTACTGCTTTTCAATCTGTCCGAATACGCTCTCAAGAGCCTTTCTTTTTTCATCATTCATAAGAGTTACCTCCTTAAATTTATCTGTTATTTACAATATCTGTAGCTGTCAGATATATCTCGTCCAATGCTTTTTGAACGGTTTTGCTCCGTATTTCATCTCTTGTGCCGGATAGCATAAGCTTGATTGCTATATGTGTGTTTTTTGTTTTAATTCCAAGATATACAAGCCCCACAGGCTTTTCTTCTGTGCCGCCGCCGGGGCCTGCAATGCCTGTAATTGCCACTGCAATGTCGGACTTAAACTTTTTGTATGCTCCAAGGCACATTTCCATAGCAGTTTCGGGAGAAACTGCGCCGTATTTTTTAAGGGTTGAGCTTTTAACCTTTAATTCTCTGTGCTTTACAGCGTTAGCATAGGAAACTGTGCTTCCGTCAAAGCAGGCAGAAGAGCCGGGCACAGATGTAATTGCCGATGCCAGAAGTCCTCCTGTACAGCTTTCTGCACAGGTAACCTTAAGATTATTTTCAATTAAATATGAAACTACTTCGTTGTTATTCACAGACAACAACCTCATCTCTTGCTATTGCATCATCAAGCATAGCCTCGATGTCTCCCAAAAGGAGCTCTGCCTCTTCAATTTCGGCAAGGGTAGGCTTTGTTTTAGGATGCTTTGGTACGAATATTGTGCAACAATCCTCAAATGGCTGGATTGATGTTTCGAATGCGCCGATTTTCTTTGAAATTGTAACAATTTCCTCCTTGTCCATACCGATACAAGGACGGAAAACAGGGATATTAACAGCGCTGTCGGTACAGACAAGACTTTCCATAGTCTGACTGGCAACCTGTCCGATACTTTCCCCTGTGATAAGCGCCTGTGCATTATTTGCCACAGCAATTTTTTCTGCAATTCGCATCATAAGGCGTCTCATAATAACTGTAAGGTAGTTTTCAGGACACTTTTCGATAATTGCAAGCTGAATTTCGGTAAATGGTACAACGTGAACATTTATTCTGCCACAGTATTTTGCCATAATTCTTGCAAGGTCTAAAACCTTGTCCCTTGCTCTGTCGCTGGTGTATGGGTGACTGTGGAAGTGCACAGCCTCAAGGCATACCCCTCGTTTACAAATCATCCAGCCTGCAACAGGGCTGTCAATACCGCCGGAGAGGAGAATAGCAGCCTTTCCGTTACTTCCAAGTGGCATACCACCTGCGCCCTGAATTTTTCTTGTGTAAACATAGGCTTTATCGCGGATTTCAATATTCACCATAATTTCAGGTGTATGAACATCAACCTTTAAGTCGTTGATATTTTTAAGAATTCTTCCGCCCATTTCACGGGATAACTGTGGGGAGTTAAGAGGGAAGCTCTTATCTTCCCTCTTTGACTCAACCTTAAATGTCTTTTGAGTAGTTCTGTATTCTCTTATAAGCTCTACAGCTGTTTTTTCGATTTCATCAAGGTCCTTTTCGCATTTTACAACAGGACAGATATTTGCAATTCCGAATATCTTTGATAAAACTGAAAGAACTTCCTCTGTGTCAATTTCGCAAAGTGGTTCAACATAGATTGTTGACTGTGAGCAACGCACAGAGAAGTTGCCAAGCTTTGCAAGACGGCGTTTGATTGTATTTAAGAGTTTTTTCTCGAAAGCAGGCTTGTTAAGTCCCTTAAGGGCAAGCTCGCCGTATTTTAATAAGAATAAGTCAGTTTTCATAAGTGTCTCCTATTTATATTTCATAAGCTTTCTCAGGGAAGCAACAGCCCCCTTGAGTTTTTCAAGTGTATAATCAATTTCGCTTTCTGTGTTAAATTCCGAAAGACTGAAACGAAGTGTTCCGTCAATTAACTGTGGGTCAAGGCCGATAGCTGTCATAACATAGCTTGGTCCTTTTTTGTGGCTTGAACAGGCGCTTCCTGAGGAAATATAGATTCCGTCATTTTCAAGGCTGTGAAGAAGAACCTCGGAGCGTGTGCCACGGAAAGAAACATTAAGAATGTGAGGAGCAGAATTCAAAGGAGTATTTACCGACACATCGGAAATTTCTCTTAAAATTCCGTCACAAAGCCTGTTTCTTAAATTTCTGACCCTTGTCATTTTTTCGGATAGGTTTTCGTTAGCTATTTTAGATGCAAGACCAAAACCGTATATCCCCTGAACATTTTCAGTTCCCGGACGGAGATTTCTCTGCTGTCCGCCACCGAAGAGGATAGGGGAAATTCTTGTGCCCTTCTTAACATAAAGTGCTCCAACGCCTTTTGGACCGTGGATTTTATGTGAACTGAAGGAAATCATATCAGCTCCCGTAGAGGACACTGTGAACGGTATTTTTCCGAAGGCCTGAACTGCATCAATGTGAAACAGGGCATTTGGATTTACGGATTTTAAAATCCTGCACATTTCCGTTACAGGCTGTATAGCGCCTGTTTCGTTATTTACAAGCATAGCAGAAACTAAAATTGTGTCACTGCGAACAAGTCTTTTGAAAATTTCTATATCAACCTCACTGTTTTTATTAACAGGGGCATATTCAATAACAAACCCGGAGTTTTTAAGACTTTCAAGAGTGTTAAGCACGGCAGGATGTTCCACCTGTGTGCTTATTATATGTCTTCCGCGGTTAGCCGCAGCAGCCCCTCTCAAAGCGAGGTTGTCTGCTTCAGTTCCGCCGGAGGTAAAGAAAATTTCTTCCGGGTCGGCTTTGATTGCTTCTGCCACAGCGATGCGGGCAGATTTTATAAGCTTTTCAGCCTCAATGCCTTTTCTGTGAAGTGAGGAAGGGTTTCCGAAATTGTTATACATTGCGTCTGCCATAGCGTCAACAACCTCTTTGTAAGGACGGGTTGTAGAGCTGTTATCCAGATACACTTCCATTGGGATTACCTCCTATTTATACATATACATTTATTATACTATAAAATTCTCGGAATTTCAATTAAAAAATATAATAAACTCAATATTATTTTATGAGAAATAATATGGAAAAGTTACGGAATTTTCAAAATAAAAAACGCATCTTTACGATGCGTTTTAAATTACTGTATTTTTCTGTCAGGCTTGTTTGTTCTTATAACTCGGATAGGAATTTTCTTTATAACTTCCTTAAATGGCTCAACAGGTGAAGCCTTCTTGTTTTCTTCGATTGTAGCTTCCACATAAGATGTTTCCCCTGAAAGCTCAGTTTCATATTTTGAAAGGTTTTCTTCAAATTTTTTGATTGCGTCTAAAGACTGCTTGCGGATAGCGTAAATTTCTCCTCTTAAGGAGTTGATTTTCTGCGCTTCCTGTGCATAATAGCTTCTTATTTCACGACGCTTTATTTCGATTTCTCTGTTTGCCCTTGACTTAAGCTCTTCAATTTCTTCAGCAGCCTCCGCCCTCATTCTCGCAGCATCAGCCTTAGCATCATTTACAATGCGGTTAGCAGATTTCTGTGCGTTTTCCAAAACCTCGAGAACCATTTCGCGGTTAGCCTGAAGCTTGTCATGTTCTATAGTAATGTCACGGAGCTTTGTTTCTAAGTTTTCAATTTCCTGTTCCTTTTCCTGTAATCTCGCAGAAAATTCGCTGTCAAGTTTCTCAATATAATAGTTTACATTGGATTTTTTGTATCCAAATAAAGCTCGACCGAATAACTTGCCGCTCATATTCTAAACCCCCGTTTAAATTTTATAATTTTCCGATAATAATATTTTAACATAACGAATTCCCATAGTCAACAATTTTATTTTTTATTTGAAAAAAGAAAACTATTGTGGTAAAATGGGATTAAGGAGAGTGAAATTATGATTAAAAAATCTCTTATTGAATTTATTTTTGAGGCAAGCTCCATTGAAAGATGGAATGACCATATAAGACCCTCAAGGGGCTTTACAGAGCTTGATAAACAGGCTCATAAGATGCAGTACGCCTATGTTCTCGGTAATTTGGCGGAGGGCATTGACAAAAGAAAGCTGATTGAGGGAGGAATTTTTGAATTCCTGCACAGACTTGTGCTTACAGACATAAAACCTCCTGTTTTTCACCAGCTCACAGAGGAAAAAGGTGCCCAGATAAATAAGTGGGTGCTGGATATGGTGAAGAATGATATTGAGCCTCTGCCTGAAGGATTTATGGAGAAGTTCAGTGAATATCTTCTGAATCCTGAATATGCGAAAGAGGAGAAAAAAGTCCTTGAAGCAGCCCACTACCTTGCAACAAAGTGGGAGTTTGACATAATCTACGGAATGTGTACTACTTACTACGGAATTGAGGATACAAAGCTTGAAATTATGAAAAAGATTGAGTCATTTAATGACTGCGACTTCTTCAGAAAATACAGGGACGATAAAAATCTTGAAGCCTTTACAAACCTTATCGGTGAGCTTCGTTTCCAGCAGAGATGGTCAAGATGCCCGAGAATTCCTGCGACATCTGTTATGGGACACACAATTATTGTCGCAATAATGGCGTATTTCTGCTCCCTTGAAATGGGTGCAGGTGACAGAAGAACTGTAAATAACTTCTTCGGCGGACTTTTCCACGATATGCCTGAGGTTTTAACTAGGGATATTGTTTCTCCTGTGAAAAGATCAGTTGAGGGCCTTGACGAGCTTATCAAGGAGATTGAGGATAACCAGATGCGAAAGACAATCTATCCTCTTCTGCCTGCAGAGTGGCATAAGGATGTTGACTATTACACAAATGACGAGTTCAGGAGCAAGATAAGACTTGAGGGAAAAACTGAATTTACCACAACTGAAGAAATTTCGGCAAAATATAATGATGATAAGTTTGACGCCATTGACGGAGAAATTTTAAAGGGCTGTGACGAATTCGGCGCATATATTGAAACCTATTTTTCACATATTACGGGGGTAACCTCCCATACCTTAAGGGATGCAAACCGTACCCTTTACGAAAAGTACAAAAACAAAATTCTTGGCGGAATTGATTTTGGTTTACTTTTTGACTACTTCAAAATATAAAAAAAGAGAGGCAACCGCCTCTCTTTTTTAGTTCCATAAATGAATTGTGCCACTTTTGTTCAGGGCAATTAAGATGTTTGTGAAAATCGGAAGAAGAATCATTCCGAAAACCCCCATCCATAAAAAGCCGATGTAGATTGCAATAAGTGTTACAACAGGATGTTGTCCAAGCTGTGCGCCCACGATCCTTGGCTCAATAATCTGCCTTACTAAAAGCACTACAACATAGATAATTGCAAGTCCGATTCCGCGGAATATGTTGCCCTGGATAAGTGAAATAATTGCCCATGGAATAACAACTGTTCCCGTTCCCAGAATAGGGAAAATATCGATAAGTGCAATTAAAACTGCAAGAAGAATTGCGTTGTTTATCCCAAGAATTGAAAGGCCGATAAACAGCTCGATTGAGGTAATCAGTATTAAAATTCCGTAGGCCCTTAAATATGAGCCAACAGCGGAAATTATTGTCACACGGATATCTGTAAGAGTTCCTCTGTACTTTTCAGGAATCTGCTTTTTAATAAAACCCTTTACCTTGTCATAATCAGATGAAATAAAGATTGATGAAAGGATTGTGAATATAAAGGATATGAGGATTAAAGGGAGATTTGACGAAATCCCTGCAATCTTACCCACAGCCGTGGTTGAAAGCTCAACAACATTTCCTCCAAGGGTAGATATAAGGCTCTTTGACATATTTTCAATCTCTCCCAAAACCTCAGGAGAAATCTGTCTTGAAAGGTCAGTAAACCAGTTGATTATATCCATAATAAGAGGATAAATGTTGAATTTATAGAAATCAGGAAGCTCTGAAAACAGTCCTATAAGCGAAGTGATAATTTTTGCGCCTAAAATCCAGATGAGGAAAAATAAAAGGGCATAAAACAGGAGTAAAACCACCACAGAAACAATTTTTCTGTGTATCTTGCATTTTATCGATATAAAATCTACAACAGGCTTTACAATTCTTGCAAACGCAAAACCTAAAATGAAAGGTATAAGCCATTTAAAAGCATATTTAAAACCAAAAAAAGCAAGAGTTAAAACCAACGCAAAGTAGAATATGTTGATAATAAACTTTCTTCTTGATTCAACCTTTTCCATATAATCACTTCCTTTCCTTATAGTATCACACATTTGGCGAATTCTGTCAAGGAGTTATTTTTTCTATAAGTTCAAGGATTTTAAAACGAAATTCCACAGGCAGAGCGTCTTCGGATGCAATCAACTCATATTCAAGAGGGGGCAGGGAGGCTTTTAATGTTTCTTTTCCTGACCTGACAGTGGCCTCGTCCACGAAACACAAAGGGGGATACATAACGCACCACCAGTTTTTACCGGCTCCCTCTCCGATTAAAATTTTGACTGCGTCATAGTCCCCTGCGGGAAGAACTATGTTTTCGTATCTTTTCACAGGAAATTTTTCCCTTTCTACAACAGCTTTCACAGGGTAGGAATACCCGCGACGGGCAATTTCTTTTTCTGCAACATCTTCAATAACCGAAAGATTTTCCTCTGCGATATCAAGGGTTTCCTGACGGGATTTTGCATTTTCAAAAAGGTGGGCACAGTCCCTTAAAACTGCATCACGGACAGAAATTTTAAGTTTCTGGTCGAAATCAGCGTCGCTGTTTGCAATAATGTGCAGTCTGAGCAGGGAGTTTTCGATTGTTTTCTTTGCTGAAACGGAATATGTAAAGCAAGAAACAAATACTATAAAGATAAGGGTTATAGCTAAAAAACGTGGTTTGTTAATCATATTTTTACCTCACAGTTTAAATTTGTGTTACAAATTGATTATAGACAGAAAAAAATAGTTTATACATATTGATTTTTCGCTTAAAAAGGAGTAAAATATAATGGATAAAGTGGGTGATTATGTTTTGGAGGTGAACAGGATGGATAAACTTAAGGTTTGCGTTATTTTCGGAGGAGCTTCTTCCGAGCATGATGTATCAAGGGTATCTGTTAAAACTGTTCTTAATAATATAGACAGAGAAAAGTACGATGTGATTACAATCGGAATTACAAAGGACGGACAGTGGCGTCTTTATGAGGGAGATATTGAAACAATCTCTGAAGATAACTGGCTTGATTTTGCAAAGACACAGGCTATTGTTTCCCCTGACAGAAGCGATAAGGCAATTATCGTTCTGGGAGAAAAAACTGAAAAGATAAAAATTGATGTTGCATACCCTGTTCTTCATGGCAAGAACGGAGAGGACGGTACAATTCAGGGACTTTTTGCTTTGGCAGGAATCCCTTGTGCAGGTGGCGGAGTTATCGGCTCTGCAGTTTGTATGGATAAATGTATGGCAAAAATCCTCTTTGAAAAAGCAGGAATTCCACAGGCGGACTGGGTTGAAGTTAAGTGCTGTGATGAGCCTGACTTTGAGCTTATGGAGAAAAAGCTCGGCTATCCTATGTTTGTAAAACCGTCATCGGCAGGCTCTTCCGTTGGCGTTACAAAGGCAAATAACAGAGAAGAATTAAAAAGCGGTATTGAACTTGCACTCCAGCACGACTATAAGGTGCTTGTTGAGGAATGTGTAAACTGCCGTGAGATTGAAAGTGCAGTTATGGGTAATCATAACCCTGTTGTGTCTGAAAACTTGGGCGAAATTATGCCTGCAAAGGAATTTTACGATTTTGACGCAAAATATAATGACGAGAATTCAAAAACAAAGATTCCTGCAGACTTGCCAAAAGAAACAGTTGAAAAAATCAAGGAATATGCGAAAAAGGCATATAAGATTACAGAGTGCAGAGGCTATTCAAGAGTTGATTTCTTTGTTGACAGAGTTACAGGGGAAATTAAATTAAATGAAATAAATACAATTCCGGGCTACACACCAATAAGTATGTATCCAAAGCTTTGGATGGACTGCGGTGTAGATATAAAGGAACAGATAAATAAACATATTGAATATGCTTTGGAGGAGTCAAATGGATAATCGTCCTATCGGAATATTTGATTCAGGTCTTGGCGGACTGACCTGTGTTAAAGAGGTTATGAAGATTATGCCAAATGAAGACATAATCTACTTCGGGGATACAGGAAGAGTTCCTTACGGAACACGAAGCCGCGACACTGTGATTAAATATGTGAAACAAGATATAAATTTTCTTGAAACCTTCGACATAAAATACATAATTATTGCCTGCGGAACAGCCAGCAGTGCTGCTCTCCCATTTATTGAGGAGGAGTATGCCACAAGGATTTCAGGGGTGCTTTATCCCGCTGCGAGAGGTGCTGTCAGGGCAACAAAAAATAAAAAAATCGGCGTAATCGGAACTTCAGGAACAGTAAAATCCGGCAAGTACATTGAGGCAATCCACGAGCTTTTGCCTGATGCACAGGTTTTCCAGAAAGCTTGTCCTCTTTTTGTGCCCCTTGTTGAAAATGGAATGACAGAGGGAGAGGCTACAAGGCTTATTGCTGAGGAATACTTAAAGGAACTCCGTGATGCAGAGGTTGATACAATAATTTTGGGTTGTACCCACTATCCACTTTTGACTGATGTTATAAGAGAAATTGTGGGAGAGGGCGTGGCATTAATTGACAGCGGTGCTGCTGCTGCGGACTTTGCAAGAGAGGATATGGAAAGACTTGGTCTCCTTTCAGACAAAAATGAAAAAGGAACGGCGAAATTCTTTGTAAGTGACAGCACGGAGAACTTTTCAGAGCTTGGAAGTATGTTCCTTCAGAAAGAAATTGACGGAGACGTGTCCTTTACAGATATAGAAAAATATTGAGGTGGAGCCTTTGAAGGCAATGATAAACATAACGACCATACAGGAGCTTGACGGACGGCAGGAGAAAATTGAGCTTGAGTCTGTTGGAACCTACGGTTTTTTAAATAACGCATATCACATTATATATAAGGAAACTGAAATGACAGGCTTTCCCGACACAACAACTACGATTAAGGCTGAGGCGGACAAGGTTACTGTAACGAGAAAGGGCAAATTCTCTTCAACAATGGAGTTTATTCTGGGAGAAAAAAGGCTTTGTAATTACCCGACGCCCTTTGGCAGTTTCCCTGTGGCTGTTTATCCCACAAAAATTGAAAAAAGGCTTACCGATATAGGCGGAGAGCTTGAAATAGATTATATTTTAGACATTGACAACGAAGAATTTGCCAGAAATGTTTTAAGACTTAAAATTAGTGAAGCGAGAGGTTAGAAAATGAGCATTATTGAGAACTTAAAGAAAGAAATCGGACAGGCAGTTGAAAATGCCGTAAATACTGCAATGAAAAAGGGTGAACTCCCTGAAGCAGAGGTAAATGTTAAGGAACTTATGCACCTTGAAGTGCCAAAGGACCAGACACACGGGGACTTTGCCTGCAATATAGCTATGCTTCTTGCAAAGGCTATGAGATCAAACCCAAGAAATATTGCAGTTGCTATCGAAAGCAACCTTGAAAAGCTTGATATTATTGAAAAAACAGAGGTTGCAGGAGCAGGTTTTATAAACTTCTACCTTTCTGATAACTGGCTCTATCCTGTGCTTAAGGAAATTGAAGAACAGGGCGAAAGCTATGGTAAGATTGACTTGGGCAAGGGCAAAAAGGCTATGATTGAGTTCGTTTCAGCCAACCCAACAGGCCCTATGCACATGGGAAATGCCCGTGGCGGTGCTCTCGGCGACTGCCTTGCATCAGTTTTAGAATACGCAGGCTACGATGTTACAAGAGAATTTTATATCAATGATGCAGGCAACCAGATTGAAAAGTTTGGTAAGTCCTTAAATGCGAGATTTATTCAGAAAGTTAAAGGTGAGGACGCAATTGAGTTCCCTGAAGACGGTTATCAGGGCGAGGATATTAAGGATAGAGTAAATGAATTTATTGAACTTAACGGCACAGCTTTAATTGATGCTGACGAGGATACAAGAAAGAAAGAGCTTATCGCTTATGCCCTTGAAAAGAATGTAGAGGGGCTTAAGGCTGACCTTGGGACATACAGAATTTTCTATGATATCTGGTTCAGGGAAAGTGAACTCCATAATTCAGGCGCAGTAGCTAAAACTATCGAAAGACTTACAGAAAACGGCTATACCTATGAAGAAGAGGGTGCTCTGTGGCTTAACTGTGAGAAGATGGGCCTTGAAAAGAATGAGGTTTTAATCCGTGCAAACGGTATTCCTACTTATTTTGCGGCGGATATTGCATATCATATCAATAAAATTGAAACAAGAGGCTATGACCTTGTTATAAATGTATGGGGTGCAGACCACCACGGCCACGTAGCAAGAATGAAGAGAGCTATGGAGGCTGTCGGACTTGACTCGGACAAGCTTGAAGTAGTTTTAATGCAGCTGGTTCGTCTTATGCAGGACGGAGAGGTTGTAAGAATGTCCAAGAGAACAGGCAAAGCAATTACTCTTAAGGACCTTTTAGAAGATGTTTCTATTGACGTAGCAAGATTCTTCTTTAATATGAGAGCTGCGGGAAGTCATCTTGACTTTGACCTTGACTTAGCTGTTGAACAGAGCAACGATAACCCTGTTTACTATGTTCAGTACGCTCACGCAAGAATCTGCAGTATTATTAAACTTCTTAAGGATGAGGGAATTGAAGTTCCGAAGTTTGAGGATATGAAACCTGAATTGCTTAAGGAAGAGGCTGAAATTGCACTTCTTAAGAAGCTTTGTGAATTCCCTGAAGAAATCAGGGCGGCTGCAATTTCAAGAGAACCATCAAAGATTACAAGATATGTAATTGACCTTGCAACAGCCTTCCATTCATTCTATAATGCTTGTCATGTAAGAGTTGAGGATAAGGAACTCCAGGCCGCAAGACTCAAGCTTATCGACAGCGTAAGACAGGTTATAAGCGGAATTTTAAAGATGCTTAAGATTGAAGCGCCTGAAAAAATGTAAGAGGGGATAAAATTGAAAAGAATTATTTCGATTTTAATAACAATAATAATATTGACGGTGCAGGGCTTTGCCTATTCTGAAAGAGATTATATTCTGGATTTGTGCTGGGCTGAGGGTGAGGTTTATATAACCAATCCGGAAAGCAAAACAGTTGTCCTTAAAAACATTAAAACAAAGGAGTTCGGACAGACTCAGGAGCTGGCTGTAAAAAACTGTGAATACACAGAAACAAAGCTGGCAGGGGGCGTTGTATTTGACGAAAATAAAGATATAATTTCTATGGAAGAGGTTAATGAAAACCTGCTTGACAGAAAGGTGAGAATACTCATAAGCCGTTCTTTAAATGGCTATAACATAATCTATATGCGATTTTTACCGGAGGAGGTTAAGGAATGAAAAGAATAACTGCTTTAATAGTTGTACTTTCTCTGCTTTTTGTAAATGTTTGTGCTCTTGAGGTTAAGACCATGCAACAGGCACAGGTGTTTTTTGAGGCAGTAGAAGCTAATATAAAGGAAAATGTAAGATATGAGGACTTGACCTCTGAAGAATTATACAGAGGTGCAATTCTTAAGGTTTTGGAAGAAAATCCACAGATGTATAAGGCTGTGCTTTCGGGAATGCTTGAGTCAATTGACGACTATTCCAGCTATTTTGACGCAGAAGAGTCCCAGAGCTTTTTCACATCTTTAGAGGAAACAACCCTTGTGGGTATCGGTATCCAGTTCGTAATGCTTAACGGTCTTGCCACCGTTGAAATGGTTTTAGAAAACTCTCCTGCGGAAAAATGCGGAGTTAAAGCGGGGGATATTATTAAGGTTGTTGACGGAAAAGACATATCGGGCATGGATATAGAAACTGTATCCTCGCTTATTAAAGGTGTAAAGGGCACAACTGTGGTGCTTAAGGTTGCCCGTTCAGGCTTTTCCAATTTTATTGAAATTCCAATTGTGAGAGATGTAGTTTCCACAAGCTCTGTTTCCTATGAGATTATGGAAAATAAAAAGGGCGTTAAGGTAGGTTATGTAAGACTTTCACAGTTCACAGACACCTCAGCACAGAAAATGGCAGAGGTTCTTGAAAAGGTTGAACAGGAAACAACAAATATAATTATTGACTTAAGAGGAAACACAGGCGGTTATCTTGACCAGGCAGTTGCCATGAGTGAAATCTTCCTTAATGGAGGAAAGCTTATTGTTTCCGAGGATTACAGAGGCAGGGATTTTGACACAAATTATTATGCAACAGGAGATGGCAAGGATTATCAGCCTGTAATTTTAGTCAATAATTCAAGCGCAAGCGCCTCCGAGGTGTTTACTGCTGCCCTTAAAGAAAACAACAAGACAAAGGCTGTGGTAGGAGAGAAAACCTACGGAAAGGGTACAGTCCAGACCGCTTTCCGGCTTTTAGACGGCGGAACAATTAAATATACTGTGGCGTACTACCTGACACCAAAGGGTAATAACCTCGAAAAGAACGGTATTAAGCCTGATATTGAAGTTTTTAATCACTATGAAAAGTTTACAGACCGCTATACAGAGGACTTTTCCTATTCAAGAAAATATAAGCTTGGGGATGTGGGAAAGGATGTAAGACTTGCGAAAAAATACCTTGAGTATCTTGGTGTTTTCTATGGAGAAATCAATGAAATTTACGATGAAAATTTGAAGAATGCAGTCTATATGTTCCAGAAATCTGCAGGCCTCTATCCATACGGCGAGTTTGATATAACAACCCAGCTTGAGCTTCTTAAGGTGCTTTTAGACTCCGAGGAGCTTGTGGATGTTCAGCTTGAAACAGCTTTAGAATTATTTTAATAAATAAAAAGACCGTAACGAAAGTTACGGTCTTTTATTATGCAAATTATTTCTTTAAGAAAATGTTTTTCTTCTCAAGACGGGCGATAATGCTGTCCACATTTGCCATAACTTCATCCTTTGTAAGAGTGCGTTCAGGGTGTGAGAAGAGAATTTTAACTGTAATTGACTTTCCGTTTTCGTCAACGTATGTGTCGGAAAGCTTAAGTCCCTTGATAAGCGGAGAATTTTCTTCTGCCACAGCCTCCTTGATTGGAGCGAATGTGTCAGAAATGAAAGTTACGTCAATTTCAATTTCAGGGAACTTTGATGGTTCAGCGTAAGAAATGCTGTCGTTTGTGAGGTTTGCAAAGGCATTGATGTCAATTTCAGCAAACACAATGTTTGCCTTCTTGTCAATCTTCTTTGAAACCACAGGATGAACTACGCCGATTTCGCCAAGCTCTACGCCGTTGCAGAAAATCTTGTTAAGATTTTTCGGATGCTTGTAGGAGTGAACTGCCTCTGCCTTTACAAAGTCGAGCTCCTTGTGCTTGATATCGTCGGCAATAACAGAGAGAATGTCGCGGAGTGCGAAGTAAATTTCTTCACAGGACTTTGTCTTTGAATAAACTGTGATTGCAAGCTTTTTCTTTTCATCGCAGAGCCCGTCAGCCTTAAGTCCGTCAATAACGCGTCCCACTTCAAATACAGCCATATCGGAAAATGCTGATGTGTTTGTCTTAATCTGACAAAGCTGAGTTGGGATAATTGACTTTCTTATTGTTTCAATGTTAGGATTTGTAGCGCTTACAAGCTTGATGTTGTCTTCAATATCAATGCCAAGGTTCTTGTATTCGTCATAATACTGCCAGATATAAGAATGGAGCTCGTGCATTGAATATCTCTTAACGAGAATGTCCTTAACCTTGTCCTCAACGCTCTTTTCGATGCCTGCACGAACAGGGTAAAGAGGAACAAGCGCTGTGTTTATGTCGAAGTTGTCATAACCGTATATTCTTGTGATTTCTTCTACGATATCAGCCTTAATTGTAACGTCCTTAGTAGCTCTCCAGCTTGGAACTGTAACCTTAAAGTCGTCACCGTTGTTTTCAACGCCAAAGCCGAGGGCTGTAAGAGTTTTAACGATAGTATCGTTGGAGATTTCAATGCCTGTATAACGGTTAATGAAATCCTTTTTGAATTCAAGGTTAACTGTGTCATAGTGGAATGCGTATTCGTCTGTGAGTGAGGAAATTACCTCTGCACCGCAGTCGAAATCCTGCATAAGCTTTACAAATCTTGCAATAGCAGGAACTGTCATTTCAGGGTCAAGACACTTTTCGTATCTCATTGAAGCGTCAGTTCTGTGAGCTAAACGAACAGTTGACTTTCTTATTGAAACAGCGTCAAAAGTAGCTGATTCAAGAGTGAGGCAAGTTGTATCCTCGACAATTTCAGAGTCAAGACCGCCCATAATACCTGCGATTGCAACAGGAGTATTGTCGTTGCAAATCATAAGTGTATTTTCGTCAATGTCCCTGTCGATGCCGTCAAGAGTTTTGAAAGTAAATGGCTTGTCAAAACGCTTAATGCGGATTTTTTCAATCTTTCTTGAGTCGAAAGCGTGCATAGGCTGTCCCATTTCAAGCATTAAATAGTTTGTAAGGTCAGCGAGGAAGTTAATTGCTCTCATACCACAGTAGTAAAGGCGGATTCTCATATTAACAGGAGAAACCTTTCTTGTGATATTCTTAACCTGAAGACAGGAATATCTTTGACAAAGCGGGTCTTCAATCTTCATATCGATTGATGGGAGTGAGGCATAGCTGTTAAGGTCTGCAACGTCAAGTTCCTTAAGAGGTCTGTGGGCTAAAGCTGCAAACTCTCTTGCTATACCGTAGTGACTCCAAAGGTCAGGTCTGTTTGTTAAGGACTTGTTGTCAACCTCGAAAATAATATCGTCGATTGCGTAGATGTCCTTAAGGTCAGTACCGTTTGGAAGATCATCTGTAATTTCCATAATACCCTCATGGCTGTCGGAAATGCCGATTTCCTTTTCAGAACAGCACATACCGTAGGATGTAAAGCCTGCCAAATCTCTTGGAGTAATGTCGATTTCGCCGATTTTTGCTCCAACCTTAGCGAAAGCAGTTTTCATACCAACTCTGACGTTTGGCGCACCGCAGACAACGTCTGTTAAAGTGCCTTCCCCTGCGTCCACCTTAAGAAGATGGAGCTTTTTAGACTCAGGGTGGTCATTTACTTCTTTAATTTCAGCAACAACGATTCCGGAAAGGTCGCTTCCCTTAAAGAAAATATCGTTTTCAACCTCCGCTGTGGAAAGTGAGAACTGATTTATAAGTTTAACTTTATCCAGACCGCTTAAATCAACAAAGTCTGAAATCCAATTCATAGATAAAAACATATTTTCGCACCTCCATTATTCGTCGTCAGTGAACTGGGAAAGACTCTTTAAGTTTCCGCTGTTCAAATCACGAATATCCTTTACGCCGTATTTCATCATAGCAAGTCTTGTAAGACCGAGACCGAAGGCAAAGCCTGTGTATTCCTCAGGGTCAATTTCCCCTGCTTTTAATACTTCAGGGTGAATCATACCGCAAGGGCAAAGCTCAAGCCAACCGCTGTGCTTACAGGAAGGACAGCCTTCTCCACCGCAGATAAGACAGCTTATATCAAGCTCGAAGCCCGGTTCTACGAATGGGAAGAAGCCCGGACGGAGACGAACCTTTATATCCTTTTTGAAAACTTCTGAAAGCATAGTTTTCATAAAGAAGATAAGATTTGAAATAGAGATGTTCTTGTCAACCATAACACCTTCCATCTGGAAGAATGTGTTTTCGTGACAGGCGTCTGTAGCTTCGTTTCTGAAACATCTTCCAGGGAAGATTGCCTTAATCGGAACACCGTTATTTACAAGGTTGTCCTTGTACTTTTTGTAAATTGCATTCTGTGTAGCAGAAGTGTGTGACTTTAAGAGCTGACCGTTTTCAAGATAGTATGTATCCTGCATATCACGGGCAGGGTGATGCTTCGGAATGTTAAGTGCCTCAAAGCATTCATAGTCAGTAACAACCTCGCTGTATTCTTCCACAGTAAAGCCCATGGACTTGAAGATTGCTTCACACTGTCTCTGTACGAGAGTGATAGGGTGATATGAACCCCTTTCAGTGTTGGCAGGAGTGGAAATATCAAAATCCTGCATCTTGTTAATTTCTTCGAGGATAGCCTTATGTTTAAGCTCCTCAGTTTTCTCTGCAATAATTTCGGAAACTTCGTTCTTGAGAACATTCACAGCCTGTCCGAAAGACTTTTTCTCCTCAGGAGTGAGGGATTTCATATCCTTCATAAGCTCTGTAATAAGACCGTTCTTTCCTAAATACTTAACTTTAATGGCTTCAAGCTGGGAGATTTCGTTGACAGCCTCAAGTTCTGCCATAAAACTCTGCTTGATTTCTGATGTTTTATCAGCCACAAAAATCAATCCTTTCATATAAAATAAAAAACTCGTCCCTAAAATAGGGACGAGCATAGTTTACTAAACCCGCGGTACCACCCGACTTCAGAGGTAAGCCTCTGCACTTAAAACAAGAATTGCGCCCTTGTACGCCCGACTTAATCAAAGCTTTCGTCGGATACTCCAATGCTGAAATTCACGAAAAGGTTCTTATGGTTGCTCCCAGCCGTCGACAACCACTCTCTTTAAGAATTGGCTTTACGCTACTTACACATCTTCACAGTATGCAAAATGAATTATATAACATTTTGTAAATTTTGTCAACACCCATTACAGAAGGTCTGCAAAGTGAGGGCGTGTTCTCTTGAATAAAATTCTTCCTATAAATAATAAAACAAGTGTAATTGCCCAGAAGTAAATTAAAAGACGCCATCTTTCCCAGAAATAAATTCCGAAAGCAAAGGTGTCACGGTAGCCCTGAACAACGTAGAATATAGGGTTAAGCTTAAAAATAAATGTAAGACTCTGTGGAATATCAGCAATGTTCCAGAAAATTGGTGTAATCCAGAATCCCATCTGTACGATAACACCGACAATGTTGGCTGTGTCCTTTAAGAATGCGTTAAGCACAGCACAAATCTGTCCTAAAGCATAGGAAATTGCAAAGGCACAGACCATATAATACAGAATCTGTATGTGAATGAAGTGAGGGAAAACCCCACAGGCAATACTTACTATAAATGTAAGAAGAACAAAGAAAAGGTGTACGCCAAAGGCTGAGATAATTCTTACCATAGGGAGAATTTCCACAGGGAACACAACCTTTTTTACAAGGTAGGAATAGTCTGTGAATACCCCTGTTGCACCGCCCCAGGATTCTGAAATAAAGAACCATGGGATAATTCCCGATACAAGCCAAAGAACGTATGGCACATCCCCTACGTCGCCGTTGCCAAAAGCAACCTGAAATACAAACCAATAGATTAAAACTGTAATTACAGGGTTAATAAATGCCCAGATTGTGCCAAGGGCTGAACCTGCGTATTTTGCCTTAAAATCGTTTTTTGCAAGTGATAAAAGCATAATTTATTCCTCCAAAAGCTTCCAGTCCTCAAGTCCTGTCTGGATAGCGTTCATCATACGGCTTTTGAAAAATTTATCGTCCTTTGATTTTTCGTTAATAAAATCCTTCATATCCTGTCTTTTCGAAACTCCGTCCATAGGACAGAGATTCTTGACTACGGGAAGCTCACTTCGTCTTGCATAGCCTCTTATGTCAGCCTCCTCCACATAGATGAAAGGACGGATTACATAAAGGTCAGCACGGGAGAGATATGTAACAGGTGAAAAACTGCTTAATCTTCCCTCGTAGAATAATGAAAGGAAAAATGTTTCTATAACATCCTCGTTGTGATGCCCAAGGGCAACACGACTGCAACCAAGCTCCTTTGCAAGGTCGTTAAGAGCTCCACGGCGCATCCTTGCACAAAGGGAGCAGGGATTTTTCTCTTCCCTTATTTTGAGAATTTCTGATATTTCAGTTTTCTTTATATGATACTCGACGCCGATTTCTTCACAAAGCTTCTTGACAGGACCAAAATCCATTCCCTCAAAGCCCATATCAATGGTAATTCCTATGATATCAAAGCTTACATCGGAAAATTTTCTGTAATTTGCAAGAGCGCAGAGCAGTGCAAGGGAATCCTTGCCTCCTGAAATGCCCACAGCAATTTTATCGTCCTCTGCAATCATATTATAGTCCTGAACTCCGCGCCTCATAGCACTGAGAATTTTTTTCATAAGGAAAGCTCCTCTGCCATTTTCTTAAGGGCGTTAAAGCGGTGGCTTAAGGAGTTTTTAACTTCTCCGTCAAGCTCAGCCATAGTGGCTTTGTGTTCCTCGATAAAGAATACAGGGTCATATCCAAAGCCGTTAGCGCCCTGTCTTTCAGTGAGAATTTTGCCCTTTACTTCTCCGCGGAATTTCTTAACAGTTCCGTTAGGAAAAGCAACTGCAATAACTGCCACAAAGGTTGCGCCTCTCTTTTCAAAAGGTACACCCTGAAGATTCGCTAAAAGCTTGTCAATATTTTCATCGTTTGTGGCATTTTCCCCTGCATAACGTGCAGTGTAAATGCCGGGCGCTCCGCCAAGGGCGTCAACGCAAAGACCGCTGTCGTCAGCAATAGTAGGAAGTCCTGTGATTTTCATAATTTCAAGGGCTTTCTTTTCAGCATTTTCCTCGAAAGTTGTGCCGTCTTCGATAACCTCGTGACCTTTTGCGGTTGTATCGTTCATAGATATTATTTCAAATGAATTTCCAAGTATATTACGAATTTCAGAAAGCTTGTGAGCATTTCCGCTTGCGAGAACAAATTTCATAGATTTCACTCCTCTATACCTATTTTTATAACACAAAAAGGGGAAAAAGTAAATATTTTATTGCAAAATATACAAATGGATATAAAAATATGGGCATTTTCAGTTAAAATTTTAACAAAATGAAAGAAAAGACTTGTATATTTTTCCAAAATGGTGTAGAATAAGGAAGATAAAATAAAAATATAAATTTTTTGGAGGTAAATTATTATGGCAGTTAAAGTTGCTATCAATGGTTTCGGCCGTATCGGTCGTCTCGCATTCAGACAGATGTTCGGTGCAGAAGGATATGAGGTTGTTGCAATCAACGACTTAACAGATCCAAAGATGCTCGCTCACCTTTTAAAGTATGACTCATCACAGGGTAGATATGATGGTCACATAGTTGTTGCAGGTGCAGACAGCATTACTGTAGACGGAAAAGAAATTAAGATTTATGCAATCAAGGACGCTAAGGAATGTCCTTGGGGCGAACTCGGAGTAGATGTTGTACTCGAATGTACAGGTTTCTACTGCTCAAAGGAAAAGTCACAGGCTCATATTGATGCAGGTGCAAAGAAGGTTGTTATTTCTGCTCCAGCAGGCAATGACCTTAAGACAATCGTATTCTCAGTAAACGAAAACACATTAACAGCTGAAGATACAATCATCTCTGCTGCTTCATGTACAACAAACTGTCTTGCTCCTATGGCAAAGGCTCTTAACGATTTTGCTCCTATCCAGTCAGGTATCATGGCTACAATCCATGCTTACACAGGCGACCAGATGATCCTCGACGGTCCTCACAGAAAGGGTGATCTCAGAAGAGCACGTGCCGGCGCACAGAACATCGTTCCTAACTCCACCGGTGCTGCAAAGGCTATCGGACTTGTTATCCCTGAACTCAACGGCAAGCTTATAGGTGCTGCTCAGAGAGTTCCTACCTGCACAGGCTCCACAACTATCCTTATCGCTGTTGTTAAGGGCAAGGACATCACCAAGGAAGGCATCAACGCCGCT